>SKNE01000096.1 GCA_007120675.1 Bacteroidales bacterium | reverse complement strand
GCCCGGTGAGATCCGGGATGCCATCCGAAAGCATGAGGCTGAAGGCACTTTTGACGCTCCGGGATACCAGCAGGCCATGCAAGTATTTTACGAGCGATTCGTGGCCAGGAAGCTTCCCTGGTCAGACGATCTCACAAAATCACTGGAGCATATGGCATTGGAGGTATACAATCACATGTGGGGTCCCAGTGAGTTCACCATCAACGGCCTTTTGCGCCAGTACGATGGCAGCAAAAGCCTCAGCGATATCCGGGTCCCGGTTTTATACCTTTGCGGTGAATTCGACGAAGCCCGCCCGGAAACCGTTCGCAAATTCCACCAGATGACACCCGGATCGGCCATGCAGGTGGTAAAGGGCGCTGCACACCTGACCATGCATGATGCCCCCGGTGAGGATGCGGCCATCATCCGGGAGTTCCTGGCCGGGTTGCCATCCTGAGCTGCAGCATGAATACGGCAAGCTAAGGATTTTGTTCGCATCAAAAAACAATCGTTCCCATGACCTACTCAGCAGATCCCGGCAGGTATTCCGGGATGATCTATAACAGGGCCGGGCACTCCGGCCTCCTGCTTCCGGCCATCAGCCTTGGACTGTGGCATAATTTCGGGGGGGTGGACACATTTGAAAATGGACGCAGCATCATTCGCAAGGCCTTTGATGCGGGCATCACCCACTTCGACCTGGCCAACAATTATGGTCCTCCGCCTGGCAGCGCTGAAGAGAATTTCGGACGGGTGCTTGCCACAGACCTCAGGGCCTACCGTGATGAACTCATCATCTCCACCAAGGCCGGATATGCCATGTGGCCAGGCCCCTACGGGGACAACGGATCACGTAAGTACCTCCTGGCCAGCCTGGACCAGAGCCTGCGAAGAATGGGGCTTGATTACGTGGATATCTTCTATTCTCACCGCCCCGACCCGGATACGCCCATGGAAGAGACCATGATGGCACTGGATCAGGCGGTGCGACAGGGCAAAGCCCTGTATGCAGGGATATCCAGCTACGACCCCGACCAGACCAGGCAGGCAGCAGGGATATTGAGGCAGCTGGGCAGCCCCTGCCTGATTCATCAACCCAGCTACTCCATCCTGGATCGATGGGTGGAAGAATCTTTGCTGGATACGCTGGAAGAACTGGGCATGGGCTGCATCGCATTCTCCCCCCTGAAACAGGGCCTGCTCACCAACAGGTACCTGGATGGAATTCCCGAAGACTCCAGGGCCGCAAAACCCACCGGCTTTCTCAGCAAGGAGCAGGTAAGTCCGGAAACCATGGAAAAAGTGAAAAAACTCAATGAAGTGGCCATGAATCGTGGCCAGAGCCTGGCCCAGATGGCCATCGCGTGGTTGCTGAAAGACAGGCGCATCACCTCGGTGATCGTCGGGGCCAGCAGTCCCGGCCAGCTGGAGGACAGCCTCCTGGCTCTAAAGCACCTGGATTTCAATGAGGAAGAGCTTAAGCAGATCCACCAGATCACAGGGCGCTAAGCACAAACTCCCGAAAGTGCAGTATTCGTTTGTTGTTTTGCCGACGGAAGGCCAGGTGCTCAAAATCCCTGGCCTTTTGATGCAGCTTTGTTTTGTCACAAATGGCCAGGAGTGCCTCCTTTAAGTCTTTTTCATTGTATATGCCGTGTCTTGCCCCCAGGAATGAATAGTCCGGCCGTATCTGGGGTAAAAGAAACATGGCGTCGTAAAAGTCACGGCCTTTTTGCCTGGAAATAAGCGCACTTAATTTCATGGAACACAATATGGGGTCAGGGGGGGAAGGAATGGCAAAAAACATTCCGCAGCTCTTTACATGGGTCATTTCCGGAGAATAATTCACCCCCTGATCTTCTGCTTCAATTTTGATCAGGAAGCGCTCATCCCGATGAGATGATAAGCCAAGTTCGTGAAGAAGGCCTGGAAAATATACGTTTCTCCTGAATGCGCTCAGCTTTGGCCTAAGCTTGTCCCGATTCTCGACATTGTAGCCATTTCGGAGCAGAAACTGAGTCACCCCATTCGTCATGCGGTCAAAAGCATTTTTCGACAATCCCTTACAGTCAAAGTCAAGGTCATCAGAGAAACGGTCTATGCCTTTGACCAGGCGCAGGTTTGTTCCCCCGATAAAAACAAGCCGGTTCACAAATTCGCTGGACACCAGGTAGTCGAGCATGAGCATTTGGAGATACTCTTTCAGAATGTATTTCTGCAGAGCCGGGTTGGCCCCTACATAGGGTGGAAAGAAGGCTTTTAATTGCTCCGGATGTATCATAAACCATAGGTATTAATCAGCAAATTGATCCTGTGTAAAAGTGCTTTGGAGCCCACTCTTTCGGCATGACCCAGTAAGAGATCCTTTTGAATGATTTCCTGCATCAATTGCTCGTTCAGCCTCAATTCCAGCAATTCTTCCACCGTATCATAAAAGGGGTAGATGTACAAAAGGTCCAGCAATGCCTTTTCTGCCAATGCCATCCGAAAGAAACGCGGACCAGATTGCTTCCTCATTTCGAAGCCGGAATACATTTCCGGTTTCACGCTCTTGTAAGAGAACCACCCAAGCTCATTTTCATAGCTGGCTGTTTTTCTCGTTGTGATGCTGGTGGTGGAGGCAACGGCCTCGGGAATCAGGCCATAAAAAGAAAGGGCAGCGTGCAGGCTGACATAGGATGGCTTGTAGATGATCCCCGCCACATAAAAATGAAACCCTGGCTCCTGGAGGTATTCGGGAAAGGTGTAGTAAGCATTGCGCAATTTCACAAGCAAGCCTTGCCTTACCCACCTTCCCAGGTTGTTCTTATCAAAACTTGGTCGCCAGGTATATACCTGCTGTATCGAGAAGCAAGCCTGGTCTTTCCATTGTTCACGAAAAGACTGGTATATCATTTTATTTCTTTTTTTATGCAAATATACGGAAAAAATGGATTATAACTGGTCGATTGGACCCCATTGTACCCCAAGGCATCAGGCACAACGGACAGTTTCAATTCTTTGGATACAGCTCACCCTACCAGATGATCAACCGTCGCAACGACATCGTGGTCCAGCTGGAGGCCTTGGATTAACCCCCTCCCCTCTTTCTTACCAAAATGCCGGTGGCAAGGATCAGACTGCCCCCCGTGATCATGTTCCAGGTAACCTGCTCGCCAAAGAAGAGGACACCGAAAAACAATGCGGCAATGACCTCCCAATAGGTAAACAATGCGTAATGGCCCATCTTCAGACGTCTTAAGGCGTAGAAAAATAGCATGAAGGCCAGGATGCCGATGAGAAAGCCGTACAGCGAGGCTGCGCCGATTTGCATGACGGTGGGAGAAGGAGCATAAAAGAGGACGAAGGGCAGAAAAGCGAGGGCCCCCACCAGGTTTTGATAAAAAATGGTCTCCGTCCGTGAATGGGTCAGAAGCTTCTGCTTGAAAATCACGGCCGTCACGGCAAAGAGAATGGCTGAGAACAACATGGCGGCCATCCCAATGAAATCCTCATTGCCAAAGCTGATCTCCTTGTCAATGTACATGATCACAATGCCCGTGAACGCCAGGGCAATCAAAAAGATCGTGCGCCCAGACACCCTTTCCTTTAAAAAGATGGCACTGAACAGCGTGCCGAAGATGGGCCAGGTGAACAGGATGATCACGGCATTGCCGATGGTGGTGTAAAGATATCCCACGAAAAACAAAAACATCCTCGTGGCATTGAGTACGGATGCCAGCATCATGATGCGATAGCTGCCGCGGAACAGCTTTACTCCCTTGTATCGCAAGTAGCCAAGCAGGATGATCACCGGTACGGCCATCCTGAAAAAAGTGATGGTGGTGGCCGGCAAGTCAATGAGTTTGATGAATACACCGCTGGAGCCGCCAATGGTGGCAGCCAAAATGATGGCCAGGTAGGGATTGAATTTCATGTCCTTAGCCGGGACAAAGGCATGTCCCATTGTCTCAAAAATATAGTGTAATGCCTGATTGCTTCCTGTCGCGAACACCCCAAAGCGCAAATTACACATTTTTCACTTCCCCGGACAAACATGCTCACCGGCTTATACAAATTCTTGGCTTAATCGCCTTACAGGAGAGGCCATCCTCGCAAAGATAAAATGCCGCGAGCAGGAGTTTTGTCGGTGGTATCATTCTATTGCTTACCTTTGCGGTGAAAATATCGAGTTGGGTTTTTTCATTGCCCTAAACCGACTACCTTAGTTGCTTCGCACCGTAATCTCTCCACCTCATATTTCATTTTCATTCATTTCGACCCGCACCCATGCGTGGTCATAAATACTATGTTACACTATGATTACTTTTGAAAATCTGAAATTGTCAACGCCCATTTTGCAGGCATTAAAAAGCAAAGGCTACACACAGCCCACGCCGGTTCAGGCACAGGCCATTCCCCATATACTCGCAGGAAGAGACATCTTTGGCAGTGCCCGTACGGGCACCGGCAAAACGGCGGCATTCGCCCTGCCGTTGATTCAGTTGCTAAGCCAGTCGCAGAGATCCGGGAAACACCCAAGGGCCCTCATCGTCTCTCCCACCAGGGAATTAACACAGCAGATCAGCGACAACATCCGCACCTATGGAAACCAGTCAGGCATTCGTCAAGCGCTCATCTTCGGAGGCGTATCACAACAAGCTCAAGTGTCTGCACTGCGCAAGGGTGTGGACATCGTAGTAGCTACGCCGGGCCGTTTGCTGGACCTGGTCAATCAGAAGCATCTCAGTTTGCATGCCGTGGAGCACCTGGTTCTGGATGAGGCCGACAGGATGCTGGACATGGGTTTCATTCATGACATCAGGCGGATCATCGCCTGCCTGCCAGCACAGAGACAGTCCATGCTTTTTTCCGCCACCCTGCCTCCCGGAATCAAACAACTGGCCGGCAGCCTGCTGAATCAGCCGGTGACAGTGGATATTCAACCCGATCACAGCCTGGATACCTACACCCGCGAACAGGTTTACTTCATTGATAAGGCCTCAAAGATCAACCTTCTGCAACACCTTGTCCAGGAAGAGCGCATCGAACGTTCACTGGTCTTTACGCGTACAAGGAGAGGTGCTGACAAGCTGGTAAAAGCGCTGGCAAGGAAAGGCATCATGGCACGGGCCATCCACGGTGATAAATCACAAGCCCAGCGAATAAACGCACTCCGGCAGTTTAAAAACAACAGCCTGAGCATGCTCATAGCAACCGATGTGGCATCCAGGGGCATCGATGTGCAGGACCTTTCGCACGTGATCAATTACGACATTCCCGAGCAGACCGAAACCTATACCCACCGCATTGGCCGCACGGCCCGGGCCGGGCAGGACGGTACCGCCTACTCATTTTGCAGTCCCGCCGAGATGGATTTCCTGGCAGACATACAAAAGATCACGGGGAAAAGCATAGAGGTGGGAGATCATCCCTATGCCACGACCACTGAAGCCCTCCCAATGCCAGACAGTAAGCCCGGCACAAAGAAACGTCGCAGGAATGGGAGATAAGCTGTAGATCATCCATGCCTGATCGTCAAGCTTTAAGGCAAAAGAAGCCATTGCCTTTATGTTCCACAAGCAAGGTTTTAACTTTATTTGTGGATAAAAAACACTGATTATCAGTTATTATAACTACATTTACCTTTTGCATCACAAGAGAAAAACCACCATGAGAGAACTCAAATTAGGCAACTTCCGCATACCTGTTCCAATCATCCAGGGCGGCATGGGCGTTGGCATTTCCCTTTCCGGCCTGGCTGTTGCGGTTGCCAACCAGGGTGGTGTGGGGGTCATATCCGCTGCCGGACTTAGCCTTGTGCACCCCAGCCCCGGGCTGGACTATGTGAGGGCCAACATCGAAGGACTGAAAAAGGAGCTCCGCCTGGCGAAGGAAAAAACAAAAGGCATCATCGGGGTAAACATCATGGTGGCCATGTCAAATTTTGCCGAGATGGTTGAAACCGCCATAGCAGAAAAAGCGGATGTGATTTTTTCCGGAGCTGGCCTGCCCATAAACCTGCCTGCTTTCATGACACCTGGCAGCCAGACAAAGCTTGTTCCAATCGTTTCTTCCGGCAGGGCAGCCAAACTGATCTGCACGAAATGGAAGGCAACTTATGACCGCCTGCCCGACGCCGTCGTGGTAGAGGGCCCCAAGGCCGGTGGCCACCTGGGCTTCAAGCAGAGCCAGATCGATGACGCAAGCTTTTCACTGGAGGAACTCGTTCCGGAGGTTGTGAAAGAGGTAAAGCCTTTTGAAGACACCTACCAGGTAGAGATCCCGGTGATTGCCGCCGGGGGCATCTATTCCGGCAAGGACATTTACCACTTCTTTCAGAAAGGAGCCAAAGGGGTACAGATTGGAACCCGCTTCGTAACCACTGAAGAGTGCGACGCTTCCATGGGATTCAAGCAGGCCTACATCGACGCCGCCGAAAAGGACATTGAAATCATTCAAAGTCCCGTGGGCATGCCTGGAAGGGCCGTGAACAACAGCTTCATCGAAAGCATCAAACAAGGCTTGAAACGACCCATAAAGTGTCCATTCCAATGCATCCGCACCTGCAACGTATCCAGCAGTCCCTATTGTATCGTGAGGGCACTTTACAACGCATACAAGGGCAACATGAAAAGCGGCTATGCCTTTGCTGGCACCAATGCCTTTCTGGCAACAAAAATCACCACGGTAAAGGAAGTATTCCAGGAGCTGGCAGAGGACTTTCAAAATGCTCTTCGCCAGTCGATTTAAGTGCTAAACATTGCTTTCGCCGAACCTGGTCTAAGCCCAAATTCAGGAAATAAGGGCTCATCATGTGCCCTCAAGGCAGCATCGCGATAATCCGCAATGGTGCCCCGCTTCCCCCCTTGATCTTCATGGGCAAGGCAATGATGAAGCTTCCGGAGGCGGGTAGCTCATCCAGCCTGGCCACATTCTCCATGATGGTGATCTCAGCATCACACAGAATGCGGTGCGCCTTGAAATACTCCGACCGCCCCCGGTCAATGCTGGGGGTGTCTATTCCCATGGAATGGATTCGCCGCTCGTCCACAAGCCATTGGGCAGCCGCAGGATCCAAACCAGGAAAACGGAGGTTGGCCACCCCCTCTTCTCCCGGCAGGTCAGTGCCGGTGTAAGCCACCGGATCTGGCCAGAACTGCCCATACCCGGTATTCAACAGCACGATCGCCCCCGGGGGAATGAAACCATGCCTCTCCTCCCAATCCAGCAAGTCTTCCACCGAAACCAGGTAGTCCCTGTTCTCCAGGGCCCTCTCCGAAACATCCACCACCACGCCGGGACCCATGAGCTGCTCAACGGGGATCTGTTCCACCGTCGGACTGTCCGGGTGACCAAAGTGCAAGGGGGCATCGAAATGGGTCCCCCCGTGCTCCTCTGCCGAATAAATGAATGAGGCATAAAAATAGCCTTTGTCCGTGATTCCGTAGAATACGGTGTCCTTGCTGAATGGACTGTTGGTGGGCCAGTAGAGGGTGTTCTCCTCAAAATCGTGGGTGAGATCAATCCACCGGGCATTCACCAGCATCTGCACGGGGTCGGTCCGGGTGCAGGCCAGGCTCAATAAGGCTATTCCTGCCGTAATGACTGCTTTCATGTCGTTGTTCTGGATTTAAGTGTATTGCCCAGGAACCGGGTTTTCCAAATTTACGCGAATTTTTTCTTTGTTTTCACTATATTTACTGATGTTTTTTGAGCTTGAATCCAGCTGTCAATAAACAAGAAACAATAAGTAATGAACCCCTTGGCTCAGCCTAACGCATGACTTAGCGGACAAGGAACGACAAAAGACAAAGAATGAAGCGCATGGCGCAACTGCTTAAAGACCTTTGGCTGGCCATCAGCCTGATACTGCTGACATCCATGGTACTGCTCCTGTCGGACCTCCAGCAACGGCAGGTGCGCACGAGTATCGATGCGGACAGGCTGCCACGCATTGCCATCATGCAGATTTCCTCCACCACCCTGCTGGATGCCCACGTGGCCGGGGTAATCAACGGGCTTCGCGAAAGGGGGTACTACGCCACGGATGGAAGCAACGTCAGGCGTTTCAATGCCCACGGCGATTACGCCACAGCGGTGACCATATCGCGGGAGCTGGCCAACGGTCCTTACGACATGGTGATCACCTCCAGTACGGTGGCCCTGCAAGCCTTTGCCACGGCCAACCGCTCCACCCAAAAACTTCATGTCTTTGGGGCCGTAACCGATCCTTACGGCACAGGGGTGGGAATCACCGGACCTGAACCCCATCAGCACCCCCCGCACATGACGGGGATCGGTACCTTCCAGCCGGTGCGGCAGAGTTTCATCCTGGCCAGGGAACTGAACCCCGACCTGCGTCGTGTCGGTGTGGTCTGGAACCCGGGCGAACAATGTTCCGAGGCCTGCATGATGGAAGCTAAGATTATAGCATCAGAGCTGGGCATCGAGCTGGTGGAAGCCATCGCAGTGAACACAAACGAGGTATCAGAGGCGGTACGCTCACTCACCGGGCAAAACGTGGAGGCCATCTGGATAGGTGGAGACACCGTAGCCATGTCGTCCATCCATATGATCATCAGCATAGCCAGCCAGGCCGGGATCCCCGTCTTCACCAACGACCACCTGGATGCCCTGGCAGGCGCTTTGTTCGGACTGGGAGCCAATTACTTTACCGTGGGAGAATACACCGCCGCCATGGCCGTTGAGGTCCTTGAAGGAGCCGACCCGG
>SKNE01000134.1 GCA_007120675.1 Bacteroidales bacterium | reverse complement strand
GTCAGTGAGCTACGGGCGCGCCACGGGGGCTAAGTCATTACCACTCCCTGTATCCCATCTGCTCCAGCGCCTCCTCCACCGTCTCCACAGGGGCCTTGCAGTGACCCATGGTGCACACATGGATCATTGTCTTGCCCTCTTTGAAGCGCCCGGCAAAGAGGGGCAGCTCCGTATGTCCCTCGCCGCCGTCCGAGTAAGCCAGCAAGGCGTTGGGCAGGTGACGGGCATTCAGTTCCCCGGCGCGCTCACGGGCACCAGGGCCGGTGATCACCACCGTGTAAAAAGGGTATACGTGGTGCAGCAGCAGCATCCCCCAGTTGGTGAAGCTGCCACTGTATTTTTGCAGCCGCTCTTTCATGTCCCCCAGCATGCCGGAGCTTCTCTTGCCCCAGTGGGGGTCTTCAAAATAGTGGGCCAGGTAAAACAGCACGCGGGCCATCACGCTGTTGGCAGCCGGTATCACGTTGTCGTGCCACTCATAGTGGGGCGCCGCCAGCTGCTCGGCAGCCGATGAAGAGAAGGCGAAGAGCTGGGTGCCCTCTGCGCTGAAGTGCTCCATCACATAAGCGGTCAGCGTCCTGGCCGCCAGGAGGTACTTTTCCCTGCCCGTGACGGCGTAGAGGCGGATCAGGGCCATGGACAGCAAGGCGTAGTCTTCCAGGAAAGCATCAATGTAGCCCTCCTTACCCTTCAGGGCGCGGTACAGGCGACCATCCTTTTGCATGGCGTGATCCAGGATCTGGTCGGCCGCCGTGCAGGCCTGGTCCCTGAAGGATTCCTCGCCAAAGGCCGCGAAGGCGTCCGAAAGGCCTTCGATCATCAGGGCATTCCACGAAACCAGCACCTTGTCATCCAGTCCTGGCCGGATACGCTGTCCCCTGGCATCCAGCAAGATGGCACGGGCCTTGTTCACCACCCGCTGCAGGACAGCAGTGTCCATGCCCAGCTCCCCGGCCAGCTCACCAGGGGCCTCCTCCCGCATCAGGATATTTTTCCCTTTCTCCCAAAAGCCCTTGCCATTCACCTGGAAATACCGTTTCACCAGGGGAGCATCCTCCCCCAGCAGCTGGTCCAGCTCACGGGCCGTCCAAACATAAAACTTCCCCTCCTCCCCTTCGCTGTCCGCATCCAGGGCAGCGTAAAAGAGTCCCCCGGCCGACATCAGTTCGCGACGGACAAAGTCGATGGTGTCGTACACCACCTCCCGGTACAGCGGGTCTTTGGTCCGCTTCCAGGCTTGGGCATAGAGTGAGACCAGCTGGCCGTTGTCGTACAACATCTTCTCGAAATGGGGAACCTTCCAGTGGATGTCAGTGGCGTAACGGGCAAATCCGCCGCCTACCTGGTCATAAATGCCGCCCATCGCCATTTTGTCCAGGCTCAGTGTCACTTGCTGCAGGGCTTCCTTGTTGCCATTTAGCGCGTGGCCATGGAGCAGGAAGAGGTGGTTGTTGGGCAGGGGAAACTTGGGTGCGCCCTTTGTACCCCCTTCGGTGGTGTCCATGTACTCCATCAGGTTATCGAGCATTCCTGTGGCCTCCTCCCGGCTAAAGACAGCCTCTGCCTCACCGGCCTTTACGAAGCTGCCCTGGCCCAGCCCCCTGGTAAGCTGATCGGCCTGCTGCAGTAGATCCTCACGGTGCTGGCCGTAGAGTTCGTTCACCCGCTGAAGGATGTTTTTCCATTGTTCTTTGGGGAAGTAGGTGCCTCCCCAGACCGGACGTCCGTCGGGCAGCGCGAAGCAGTTCAGCGGCCATCCCCCGTGACCGGATACCATCTGCACGGCATTCATGTAGAGGTGGTCGATGTCGGGCCGCTCTTCACGATCCACCTTGATGCAAACGAAGTGGCGGTTCATGATCGCGGCCACCTCGTCATCCTCGAAGCTTTCCTTCTCCATCACGTGGCACCAGTGGCAGGCAGAATAACCGATGCTCACCAGCAGGGGTTTATCCTCCCGGCGCGCCTTCTCCAGGGCCTCTTCGCCCCAGGGGTACCAGTCGACGGGGTTGTGCAGATGCTGTAAAAGGTAAGGGCTTGTTTGTCCTTTCAGGTGGTTTCCTTTTGTCATATGTCAGTCCTTTCGTCAGATGGGTGCCGCCGCCAGGCAATCAGCGGGGAGGGGGTGATTCATCCCGTGCCAGGTATTTGGTCTCCTTCCGGGGATGGGGAAGCAATCACCGCTTACAATACGCTTCGCTTACCTCCCAGAGCCTCCTGGCCACCTCCATGTCGCGGGCGTGCTTGCTGGTACGGGCCACTTTCTTCTTGATAAAGTACTCGCCGCTGACCCCCTCCACTTCCGGCGAGGTGGCCAGGTAGATACTTGTCTGCGCCCCTTTTTCAGGGGATATCATGAACAGGCCAAAGAGCTTCCTGAACGGACCCGGCATCTTGTCAAACAACCGTGTCCTCACCACCCCCGGGTGCAGGGCATTGACGGTCACCCCGCTGCCTTCCAGCCTCCGGGCCAGCTCCCGCGTGAAAAAGATGTTGGCCAGCTTCCCCTGTGCGTAGGTTTGAAGGCTGGACCAGCGGCCATTTCCCTCCAGGTCGTCGAAGCGCATCCTGGTTTGCTTATGGGCCGTGCTCGACACGTTCACGATACGTGCCGGGGCACTGGCCCTGATCACCTCAAGCAGCAGGTTGGTGAGCAGGAAGGGGGCCAGGTGGTTCACGGCAAAGTTCATTTCAATGCCATCTTTCGACAATTTGCGTTTCACCTCCCAGAGTCCCGCGTTGTTCAGCAGCACGTGCAGCTGCTTGTATTTCTTTTTGAAGGCTGCTGCGAAGTCGCGGATGGATTCCATGGAGGCCAGGTCGCAATGCATCACATCCACCCGTGCCCCCTTGTTTTCTGATTCAATCTCCCCTTTCAGGGCCTCCCCCTTTTCCATGTCGCGCACCGGCAACACCAGCTGCATGCCCTGGCGGGCGAGCTCTTTGGCACTGATACGGCCTATGCCCGATGTGGCGCCTGTGATCAGGGCTGTTTTTCCTTTCATCTCCATGGGATCATCTATTTGTTTTAATGACAAACATTTTCCGCAAAGGCTTTGTTTAATCCCCGGTAACAAGGATACAGACATCAGACATCATAATGAACCGCACCATGGCGTTTTTGATTTTCTTCGGGATTGTGCTAAGCATATACGCCTTAGCCAACTACTACATTTTTACCAGGGGCTTGCAGGCCATCGGGACCGACAGTTCATGGCGCAACACCTATGTATGGGGGTTCTGGCTCCTTGCTGCCACATACGTCGTGGGCCGTATAATGGAGAATGTGTACTTAAGCACATTGAGTGATGTGCTGGTCTGGACGGGCTCTTTCTGGCTGGCGGCCATGCTGTACTTTTTCCTTTTGGTGGTCTTCTTTGACCTGCTGCGGCTAATCAACCATTTCCTGCCCTTCTACCCGGCGTTTGTGAGCCAGCACATGGAAAAGACGCGTCTCCTGCTGTTTGCCGGCAGTGTGATCCTGGTGGCGGGTCTGCTGGTGGGCGGACACATCAACACCCGCCACCCCCGCATCAAGCACCTGGAGCTGCACATCCCGGAAAAAAGGGGCGGTGAGCGGGACCAGCTGCATGCCGTGCTGATGTCCGACATCCACCTGGGCACCCTCATCGGCAACGGTCAGTTCCGGCGCATAGTGGACCGGGTACAGGCCCTTGAGCCGGAAATCATTTTGCTGGCCGGCGACATCCTGGACGAGGACCTGGCGCCGGTGATCAGGCAGGGCATCGGGCAGACCCTTCGCGACCTGCGTGCGCCACTGGGGGTGTACGGGGTGATGGGCAATCACGAGCACATTGGTGGGGCCGGCGAGGCATTGACATACCTGGAACAGCACGGCATCCGGATGATACGCGACAGCGTGGTGAAGGTGGATGACAGTTTTTACCTGGTGGGACGCGAAGACCGCGACAAGCGCCGCTTCAGCGGCAGGGAGCGCCGCCCCCTGGAGGAGCTGATGGATGGGTTGGAACCTGCCTACCCGGTGATCCTGCTGGATCACCAGCCTTTTTACCTGGAAAAGGCAGCCGGACTGGGGGTGGACCTCCAGCTGTCGGGACACACCCACCACGGTCAGTTATGGCCCCTGAATTACATCACACGGGCCGTCTACACCATCAGTCGTGGCTACGGCAAGATCGACGGGATGCACGCTTACGTATCCAACGGGGTTGGCACGTGGGGACCACTGGTGCGCATCGGCAACCGTCCCGAGATAGTTTCCCTGAAGCTTTATTTTGGGGATGGCGAAAGTGCTCAGTAGACCACTTTGCCCTCTTCCTCTTTCTGTGGGCCTTCCTTCGGTGTCCTGGTGAAGAGTCGCTGGAAGAAAGAAGCGATGCCGGACACAACCTGGTAGGCCTTCCTGGCAGTGTTGGCGGTGCGCCGCATGTTGGTGATGAAGGTGAATCCCCTTTCCAGGGAGGAGAGGTTATCCGTCAGCTGCTTTTCCGCCAGCAGGGACTCATAGCGCAGGCGGGCCTTGGCCAGGCGGATGTCCTGCATGCTTCTCATGTCGCGCAAAAAATCAAGCATATGGTTAGCTGTTTATGCGTGGTGGGGTGAGTCTGGCGTGGGACTTATGGCTTCTTTTTGTCATCCATGAGGATGTCCTGCATGTCAAAAAAGATGTCCAGCAGGATGCGGATGGCCATGCGTCCGAATATCCGCTTGCGCCAGGCATAAAATATCAGCACGAGCAGCAGGTAGAACGCACCAACCAGGAGCATGCCCAGCCAGGCGGAATCAAGCAATTCGCCCAGCAGGATGGCAACGGCCCCTGAGATAAACACCAGGGCCAGCAGGCCGGCCATCATCCAAGCTGTGTTGGCCATAAACAAGCTCAACACCTTGACTGCCTTCTCGAAAGCCAGTACAGCATAGTACGAGGCCTTGGTCTCAACGTACTTCTGCAGGTTGTCTTTCAGTCCGCTAACATGTGCCAGCAACTCTTTCAGATCCATATCCGGGAGAATTATGCTTCCATCTTCTCCTCGGGCATGGCTTTTTTGATCCTGGCCTTGGCGTCTTCGGTCTTATCCGATACATAGTCCTTCAGCTCATCGATCTTATCGCTGAACTGCTTGGCCAACTCGTCAGAATACTCTTTTCCTTTCTCTTTCAGCTTCTTGCGCGTCTCGTCACCGGAGCTTGGGGCAAAAAGCAAGCCGGCAGCCACACCAACGGCGGCACCAAAAATGAAACCGAAAAATATTTTACCATTTGAACTACTCATGACTTATACATGTTTAGGGTTAAACAATCGATTAAAGCATCCGAGAAACAGAAATTATTCTGCTTTTCGACCGCATAACAAAGATAAGCAAAAAAAACCGAAAAGCCAATTGTTGCGGCCTTTTTGTGGGTACACCTAACATTTTCGCTGTTTTTACGTATAACTTATGTACCCGTGTGTTGGCATATGCCGGGTAATGACTTGCAGACACGGCCTGCTTTCTTTGTTTTACCGGTTTTGCCGGTGGGCCGTGGCAAAAGCCCAATGATATGACAGAACGCAACATTTCCTTTCGTTATTATGAGGTGAGCACCCTTTCCGATCTGCCTGAGGATGAGCAAAAGCTGGTTGAGCGTGCCCGCATCATGTGCGACCGCGCCTATGCGCCTTACTCTGCTTTTTACGTGGGTGCAGCCATATTGCTGGAAAACGGCCAGGTGGTGGAGGGTTCCAACCAGGAGAACGGCGCCTACCCCAGCGGACTGTGTGCTGAGCGGGTGGCGGCTTTTGCTGCCTCGGCCAATTACCCGAGGGTGGCCATGAAAAAAATCGCCATCAGCGCGCGCTCCAACCGGCTGGAGATCCACGAACCCGTCTCACCCTGCGGTGCCTGCCGCCAGGTCTTGCTGGAATACGAGAGCAGCCAGGACAGTCCGATGAAGGTGTTGCTGGCCAAGGAGGAGGGCAAGATCCTGGTCATTGAGGGGGTCAGGGACCTGCTGCCCCTCTCCTTTTTGGGTAACGGACTGAAAAGGAGCGTCTGATTAATGTGCAGCAAGATTTATACGGTTTCAGGCGTGTGACTGCTGCCAGACAAGGCTTATCCGCACCCAGGCCACTCACTGCCGCAAAAACAGACTTCCCAAAATCCTGGTGTTCCAGGCACTAATGCGGTCCCCTTTTGCTGTCCCCTTTGAACACTTGCCCCACACGCTTGTTTTGTTTTCAATAAACTTAAAGAACCGGACCTCATGCATGGCAAGCAAACAATCATCCTGTCGCTGATCGTATTATTCTCTTTCACCCTCACCCTAAAGGCCCACAAACCTGCTTACCTCCTCTACAGGGGGGATGGGGAGCAGGTGACGTTTACCGAACTGGCGGAAGCAGCCCGGGAGGTTCACGTGGTGCTTTTTGGTGAGCTGCACAACAACCCCATCTCCCACTGGCTTCAGCTGGAGCTGAGCAGGGAGCTTGTCCGCAGCCTGGGTCAGGACCTGGTGATGGGTGCGGAGATGTTCGAAGCGGACGACCAGATCCTGCTGGACGAATATTTCAGCGGCCGGATCATGGAACGGCACTTTAGGGCAGAAGCCAAATTGTGGGGAAATTATGATACCGACATCCGCCCCCTGGTGGAGCTGGCCAGGGAGAATGGGCTGCCATTCATCGCCACCAATATTCCCCGCCGCTACGCCGCCCTGGTCCACCGCGAAGGCTTTGAGGGACTGGAAGGGCTTGGCCAGCAGGCCAAAAACTATATCGCACCCCTGCCGGTGCCCTATGACCCTGAACTCCCCGCCTACAAGGCGATGCTCGAGATGGGTCTTCCCGCAGCCCACGGAGGGGAGAACCTGCCCAAGGCACAGGCCATCAAAGACGCCACCATGGCACATTTCATCATGGAGAACCTGCCCGGCGCAGGGGTGTTCATCCATTTCCACGGCACCTACCACTCCAACCACTACGAAGGGATTGCCTGGTACCTTGACACCTACTCTGAAGAAACGGTACAAATGCTGACCATCGCCACCGCCGAAGCGGAGGAGATCGGTTCGCTGCCTGAGGACCAGCTGGGTGTGGCCGACTTCATTATCCTTGTGCCCGCCACCATGACTAAAACCCATTAGAACGGGAAGCCATCGTTGGCCGGCATGCCATCTGCCCTGCCAATACCGTTGGCACACCGGCTGCTCCGCCTCCCATGGCGCCCAAGCCACCAGCCGGTAACGGCATCCAGGCCCCCAACCGTTCCGGGCATCCAATCTCCCTGCCGCTGACGGCATCCAGACCCCCAGACGTTTCAGGCATCCAATCTCCCTGCCGCTAACGGCATCCAGACCCCCAGCCGTTCCGGGCATCCAATCTCCCTGCCGAAACGGCCGCCCAGGCGCTCATCCAACCTGGGCGCTCAGGCGAAAGTGTTTCCCCGGCAAGGTCTGCACCACCCCTTTAAACTCTAACCCCAGCAGTAGCGAGGTGGTTTTGCCCAGGTTATATCCTGTGGCAGCAACGATCTGGTCGATCCCTGCACCGGGCCGTTCAGCCAGGAAGGCTGCCAGGTGTTTTTCCTCGGCCGTGAGCTGCACAAACAGACTCCCTTGCCCGTCGCCGGACGCTTCTTCCGCAGGCTCCCAGTTCATGATATACTGCATGTCAGCAGCACTCTCCAGCAGGTGCGCCTGGTTGATCCGGATCAGCTTGTTGCAGCCCTTGCTGTATCGGTCATTGATCCTTCCGGGGATGGAAAAGACATCGCGGTTATAGCTGTTGGCTATGCCTGCGGTGATCAGGGCGCCGCCCGTCACGGCAGCCTCCACGACCACCACGGCATCGCACAACCCGGCGATGATGCGGTTGCGACTGGGAAAGTTTTCCCGCTCAGGCCTGGTCCCACTGAGAAAATCGGTCACCAGCGCCCCCTTATCCATCATCTCAGCGGCCAGTTTATGGTGCAGTGAAGGATAGACCCTGTCGAGTCCATGGGCCAGCACCCCCACAGTGGGTAATCCCCGGCGCAAGGCATTGCGGTGGGCGCAGGCATCCACCCCATAAGCCAGTCCGCTCACCACCATCACCCCATAGCCAGCCAGGTCGTGGAGCAAGCGTTCACACTGCTCCATGCCATAAGCCGTCATGCTACGCGTACCCACCACAGCCACCACGCGCGGGTGGTTCATATCGGCGCTCCCTTTGACAAAGAGCAGGATGGGGCCGTCCTCACACTGCTTTAGCCGGTATGGATACTCCTCATCCAAAAAGTAAAGGGGACGGATGCCCTGTTTTTGCATGAAAAGGATCTCCTGCTCAGCCCGGCGGAAGTAGTCCCCCGCCCTGATGGTACGGGCAGTCCGGATCCCAATCCCCGGGATCTTTCTCAGGAATCCCTCCCTCTCCCTGAACACCTGTTCCACACCGCCGCAATAGGCGATCAGGCGCCGGGCCATCACGCCCCCGACACCAGGAATTTGCCTGATGGCCAGCTGATACAGTAATTCTTTCTCTTCCTTCATGTGGACAATGCTTGCAATGGCTGTTTCCCGCTGTTGGCCGGATCACCTAAAAATCGTTCTATGTTATTTTTTTACAAATATAACAATTATTTTATTATCTTAAAAATATTTATTTGAGGACAAATAGATGTATAAAAAGTTGCGGGGTAAGGGGTAGGCGGCCCTTAACGCTCTTTTTCTTATCTTGCCTGCATGACTCCAGCAAGCAAGCCGGCCCCGAAGGTCATGATCTGCCCCCTGAACTGGGGCCTTGGGCATGCCACCCGCTGCATCCCCCTGGCAAGG
>SKNE01000100.1 GCA_007120675.1 Bacteroidales bacterium | reverse complement strand
TATTCCGAGTTGGCCTCCTGCCAGAACTCCGGCAGCCATTCGCTCCAGAATGAGGTTGATGTCATTCGGGGGTAAGGACTGTTGTGGGCAAAGTAGGAATGGAGGTTATTGGTAAGATTTAGATATGCGCCCGGTGCGCCCTCATTTACCAGTTCCCACGAATGCACCGAAGTAGCGTATCCCCATCGTGCAATCAGGTTGCGCCAGTAATACTGGTACAGGCGGTGCAGCGGGCTGTTTGGTGGCTGGTTGAAGGTGCCGTGCGTTGCGCTGGGAAACCCTGCAATATCGAGGTTGTTTTTGATGTAGTCGCCTTTTTCGTGAATCACTATTTTGTAATGAACGCCATTGTTATTGGCGGCCTCTATCATGTAGTCGGCCTCTTTGGGTTTGATGGGGTCAAGGTACATGTGGCTGTTGGCATTCCATTTGGGTAGAATGTTTTGATCGAGCGAGCCGTCCGGATTTACCCTTTGAATGGTCATCTGATCAAGAAAAGCTTCACCGGCACTGTTTTCCAGTACCAGATAAATGTAATCCAGGCTGTTTTGCGAGCCATGGGTGCTGATCTCTCCCACCAGGTAAAACCATTGGTTGTCGCCCGATGCGTAAGGCGTGATCACCGTTCCAACACCCTGGTTGACGACATCCGTTCCGAGCCAGGTGCCGGTTTTTAGCACCAGGCCACCACCGCCGGTCACATCTATGGTTTTCACGCGGGCTGTAATTCTGTATGTTGATGATGGGATTACTGCCACCGGTTGTTCCCAGAAGCCCCTGAATATGGCCGGGGTGTTCACATTGTCAATGGCCGGGGCGGCAATCCTGTGAGAGAATTGACCGTTGCCATACTTTTGGCTTGCGGTGAGGAGTGGCGGTGGCATGTAACCATTGTTCTCCATGGTGTGGTGGGTGGCCCATGATGACCACGGATCGCTCAGGGGCGAGGCCGACGACAACCAAAACCTGCCAAAATTGACGTTATTGGATGCCCATGCCGCTATTTCCTCGTCGGTGGTGCTGGGGGCGCCCGCCGAAGTGCCATGTCCTACCGGGATGAAAGGCCTGCCTGATTCATATTCAAAGTAGCGGTCATCGGCCGGCGACACCCTGAGAAATCCATCGTTTGTGAGGCTTTCGCCGACGGTGAATGTGGGTCCGCCATAAGAGGTTTGCCCCCCTGCATCGCGGGCGATAATCTCGCTCGTCCATGTCCCGCTTTGGGCAAACGACATGCGCACTGCCCATGTGAACTCCCCGGATGGCACAAGGTGGTCGCCGTTTCTCGAATAATCCATGTCCAGAAACGCGGGCTGCGTGAGGGTAGTCTGACCGTTGGTGAATACCATGTCCACCGAGATGCCGCTTCCGGTGTTCAGGTTTTCGGGCATCGCCTCATCAAAAGGAAAAGCCGCATTGTCAGCTATTGTAACCACATCGAAGTGGATGTCGGCACGCTCATATTGCTCAAGGATTGTCTGGCTTGTTGTGATGTTGCTGATTACCGGGCCATTGTATCCCACAGGAGTGTATTCCACCGCAATCTGATCCACAACAAAGTTGCCGGCACCGTTGGCCGACTGGACATCTATAATATTATTGCCGGCATCAAGCGCCAGATTAATAATTTCGAATTGATTATCAGAAACGGGTACAAACCCGCTTTGTCCGGTGCGGTTGTTGATCCAGAAAACATCACCAGCTCCGTTTAGCCTGGTGCCTTGCAGCGTAACCTCGTTTAAGGCAGTGGAGTAAGCGCCCCCCGGCAGACTGTTAATTTGAACTGTGTGGTTGTTGCTGCCACTGGCAGTGATAAGCTGTGTAGCCGTGGCCGTTGTTCCTTCATCATCCACTACAAAAACGCTCAGGGTGTAACTGCCTTGTATCCTGTATGTGTGGCTAAATGTTGAAGCGCCGGTATAAACGGCGCCGTCGCCCATATCGAAAACATAGTTTTGAATTACGCCGTCAGGATCCGATGCCACCACCGAACCCGTTACGGTAAAGGGCACCGTTCCGCTTGCTGGATTTACGGAAAATGATTCGATTACCGGCGGCTCGTTAACGGGAATATCCTCAAAAAGATTAAAATTGTCCACCTGGAAATCGTAGGATGTCCAGCCGCCACCACCAAAAAACTGAACCTGAACCCTTATCATGCTTGATGTTGGCTCAAACGAGATCACTTCGTTGAACCATTCCTCAGTCGGCCGGTTTGCGCTAGTGTAAAACCCGGAGGCGTAGGTTTGCGACCAGTCCGATTCGATGGCAGCGATCCGGATACCACCCCAGTCACTTCCGGTCATGGAGTTGATGCGCACCCAGAAACTCAGCTTGTACTCTGTGCCGGGTTCAACGGCAATATGGTTTTGCTCAAGGGTATTGCTTCCGGTAAATCGCGCACTGTTAAGGCCTTCCTGGGGGTTTTCGGTGGAAATGACAAGATTGCTTCCCCATCCCGACCAAACTGCCTGGCCATCTTCAAAGCCAGGGTTTTCCAGAAGATTGACTGTTTGGGAAAAAGCCAAGGAAGAGCATAAAAATGCTGTCGAAAGTGTAACAAGCAAAATGGTGTTTCTCATGTTTGGCATGCTTGGGTAAGTACTAATGGATTACATACTGGATCATCGACAAATTTATTCAATCGTTTGATTAGTGAGCTTATAAAGATAGATATTTCTGGTTTATCATGAAGAAGTCTCCGCTTGTTTGTGCAGGCCGGATGTTCGGGGCTGGTGGATTTCTCGTTGTCCCACATAAATAGTGTATCCACGTCGCAACAATTCAATGCAAACAACGCTTTCCAGTAAACCGGATATGTCTGAATCGGCAAAACCTGCTAACCCAAACCGAAGTCCATCAACTGCAGGATAATATATTCCGCAATTTTTTGGTATTTTTACCCTTGTACGAAAACCAGGGTAAAACCCACATGAAATCCATTCATCAGTCCGGATAGATGCTGCATAATCCTTACACATTATCATTTTCCAAAAGGCAGGAGCGCGCCTTTCGCGAGAAATACTTTGCCGACTCACTGTGGCAGGTTCGCGTTGCCTTTTTGCTGGTAGCCCTTCTCTACGCTGCCTTTGGTTTCCTGGACACCATCATTGTTCCCGAGTATCGAAAAGAGTTCCATTTCATTCGTTTTGCGGTTGTAATTCCCGCCCTGATGGGTGTAATCCTGCTTTCCTACTTTTCTTTTTTCAGGAAAATATGGCAACTGCTCCTGATGTTTTCATTTATGGTGGGAGGTGTTGGCATTATTATCATGCTTGCCCTTGTACCCGATAACTACGCTTATTATGGTGGGCTGATGCTCGTACTGTTTGCGGGATACTTTTTTATCAGGCTCAGGTTTTTAATGGCAAGCATTGCCGGATGGTCATTGTTGATCATATACAATGTGGCTGCAATATTTTTCTCAGATGCCCCGGGTGAACTGATCATCAACAATAATTTTTTCTTCATTGCTGCGAATGCCATCGGGATGATGGCGGCTTATAATATTGAGTCCTTTACAAGGCGCGACTTCTATCTCAACAAAAAACTGGATGCCAGGCAACTGGAAATCACGGAAACAAACAAAAATCTTGAGCAAAAAGTCCGGGAGCGAACCAGCGAGCTCCAATATGCCAAAGAACGTGCAGAAGAATCAGACAAGCTGAAGTCGGCATTCCTGGCCAACCTGAGCCATGAAATACGCACGCCCATGAATGGCATCATGGGGTTCGCAGAGCTGTTAAAAAACCCGCAACTTCCGGGTGAACAGCAGAGGGAGTATGCCGGGATCATTGAAAAGAGTGGCAAGAGAATGCTAAACATTATCAATGACATTGTTGACATATCGCGTATTGAGGCAGGTGTGATGGATGTTTCGCTGGAAAAATCCAACATCAATGAACAACTGGAGTATGTGTACGGCTTTTTCAAGCCACAGGCTGACGACAAGGGCCTGCAGCTCATTTTAACGGATAAGCTATCCACCGGGAAGGCCATGGTGCTTACCGACAGTGAAAAGCTTTATGCGATTCTGACCAACCTGGTCAAGAATGCCATTAAATACTCAAGCCAGGGCACCATCCAGTTTGGATGCAATGAAAACAGGTCTAAGCTGGAGTTTTTTGTGAGGGACACAGGGATCGGCATTCCCGAAGACAGGCAGCAGGCAATCTTTGAACGCTTCGTGCAGGCCGACATAGAAGACAGGGAAGCCCGTCAGGGGGCTGGCCTCGGACTGGCCATTTCCAAGGCTTATGTGGAAATGCTGGGTGGTGAAATTTGGGTTGAAAGTAAAATAGGCCAAGGTTCGACTTTCTATTTCACGCTGCCTTACCATACTGGATCAGTATGATAAAACGCTGATCTCCACCCCGCCCTGCTGATCAAAGCACCTGTTTGCTCCCGTGCAGGGTCAGGGCGCATCCATGGAAACTCCGGCAGAAGACCTATAAAAGCACCATCCGTTTGCTCTCCACCTGGCGGCCATCCACGATCATGGTATACACATAGGTGCCTGCCTTCATCGTACCCCCGTTGATCAGAATCTGCCCATGTCCGTACCCGCTCAAAGGGAAGCTCTTGACCGTGTTTCCACCCAGGTCTGATAGGGTGATGCGGGCCTGACCAGAGCCCTCCGGCAGGTAATAGCGTATCAGGGTGTTTTCCTGGAAGGGGTTGGGTGCATTTTGTTCCAGCCGCGCGCGCTCTTCAGTGGGAAGCTGATTGGCATCAGGCTGATATACCTGTTCGGGCCCCATCCCGCCTGTACCACCGTCGCAGCATTGCCGGATCTCCACCCCCAGGTCAGCCAGTAGCTCAAGGATATCCTTCATCTGCGCACGTATTTGATGGTTTTCAGCACGTAAGGCTTCTTGTTCTGCCACCAGCAATGCATTGTGTGCCTCCAGGGCATCCACCTTGCCCAGCAGCTCATCCATGCCCTCGGGTGATAATGTCTCGATCTGTGCCTGCTGCTCCTGGATGGCCTTTACGATGGGCACCACAAATTCAGCGTAGCGAAGGCTGTAAAAATCCTCCTCATGCTTTGGCACATCCACCCCGCTGAACTCATATCCCAGCTCGCGTGCAGCCTGTTCTACTTCCTGGGCGAGGAAGCCACTGTAGAGGATGGCGGACTTTTCGTTGCGCGCCTTTCGTTCAGCTTCAGAGGGTTCTGCCAGCTTCATGTGACCGTCTTCATCCCGGCGAATGTCTTCGCCCAGGTGGGCAGCCAGCTTGTGCGCATCCATGTTATAGGTCACCGGCCGCAACCGGAGGACAAACTCAAGGCCTGGCACATTTTCTTCTATGTTGGATTTGTATTTGGCATCACTTACATTGGACCACCCGGTGAAACCGCCAATCTGCACCACGCTGGCATTTCCAATGCGAACCCTGTTGCTTGCATTGGGGCGCGCATTATAACCGATACCTGTAACATTGCTGAGGTTATCGGCGCTGGCTCGGGCAAATACCCCTATAAAAGTGCTTATACTGATGTTTGAGTGCTCACCTCCGGATGATTCACCAATGGATGTGTTTTCACTGCCTGTAGTGTTATTTGGGAGTGCGTTCCGTCCGATGGCTGTATTCCAGTTGCCAGAGGTGTTGTTCCCAAGTGCCTGATTCCCGACAGCGGTGTTCGAGGATCCAGTGGTGTTGTTCAGAAGTGCCTGCCCCCCGACAGCGGTGTTAAAACGCCCCGTATTGGCAGACGAGTTGCCACTGCCCTGAAGGGCCTGGTAGCCCACAGCGGTGTTGAACGTACTTCGTCCGATGGTTCTGGAATCGGCATTACGCATGGCCTGGTATCCAATGGCCGTACTTCTGTCGTTTCCCTTGTTGCGATTAAGCGCAAACGCTCCGATGGCGGTATTCTCAGAGCCTGCTTCGTTGTTTGAAAGTGCAGCGCGACCGAGGGCTGTGTTTCTGTTCCCTGTGTTGTTGGATACCAGAGCGATGCTTCCGACAGCCGTATTAAAGATTCCTGTGGTATTGGATCGAAGTGCCCATACTCCCAGGGCTGAGTTATCAGAACCAGTAGTGTTGTTTTTTATGGCCATGTCTCCCACAGCCGTATTATACCGGCCGGTATTATTTCCTGGTGATAAGCTACCTCTCAGGGCCTCATAACCCACGGCAGTGTTATAAGTAAGTCCTGGAGTCTCACTGTTGTCAGCAAACCTCATGGCTTGGTTTCCAATGACCGTACTTCTCATGTTCGCCTTGTTGTGCAAAAGCGCCCAATAGCCAATGGCTATATTATCGGTGCCGGTGACGTTGTCTCTCAAGGCCTCGGCTCCTATTGCCGTGTTTCGGGTTCCACTTCCGTTATCTCTCAGTGACCGAAATCCTGCTGCCGTATTGTATACATTGCTTCCTCCCCCACTGCCAAAAGTTAATCGATTGATCAGTGCATCGGTATCCACCGCGAACCTTACAACTGGTGATCTCTCACCTGTGTCCTGAGTCGACTCTCCCATTTGTTTCTCTGCATGCTCTGCCGAGACCGGATTATCCCGGGCCGGGGAACTTACTGTGATCATCAGAAACAATCCGGTCATCGCGATCAATGCCTTGCTTGCCAAAGCCTTTTTCCTGGTATTCATAACAATGGTATTTTAGTAATGATTGGGTTTATTAATGCCTCGGAAATGTTTTCTTTCACAAAAATATACATTATTTTTTAAACAGCAAAGCTTTTAGATATATATATGTATTTCTATGTTCTATTGGCTGCTCAAATGTCGTTACGAAGGGCCATTTAAAATCCAGATTGCCAAAGGTGTAATTCACATCACAATGACCGGCTTATGGAATGTGCCGCCCAGGTATCGAAGTTTCAGGAGGTAGGTGCCGGCAGGCAGTTCTTGTGTGCATATGGACAATTGCTGATGCCCGTGACCGGACAGGCTGATGTTTCGCTTAACCAGGCCGCTGCTGAGCTGCACCAGGTACACTTGCAAGGAGCAATAACCTCTATGATATATTTCCAGGTTCAGGATGCCTCTCACCGGGTTGGGATATGCCCGCAGGAGCTCCACGGTGCCTTTACCTGATGAGGTATCATCCGGATCCATCACCACACTGAGCTCCTTGTCATGGTCCGTGATCTCTGCCTCACCCTGCTTATCAAAGTAGCCTTCTGCCGCAACGGAGTACTCGTGGAAACCTGCTTCGAGGCCCTCAAACACATGCTCTCCTGCCTCATGCTCCACCCCATTGAGCGTGACCACGGCATCCGGCAGCATGTTGCCGTGGATGTCCTCTATGATGAAGGAAAGGGTGTAGCCAGGAGTCATTTCCAGGAAGTGGGCCGTAAGCTCCACATCCTGAGCGGGCATCACAAAGTGGAAGGCTTCCTCCAGGCTGACCTCCTCTCCTTCCTCATCGGTCCAGCGGATGAATTCGTACCCCTCGCCGGTTCCCGCTTCCAGCCAGATGCTGGCGCCCACGGAGTAGCTTGACTGGTCAGGGTCGGCCTGGGGCGCTCCCCCTGTCGCCGGTGATGCCAGCAGGGTCAGGGAATACGTGAAGGGATGGTTGTGGCTCCCAGGCTCCTCCTGCCAGCCTAAAAAGGGGTAGCTCACCTCTTCCATGATATCCCAGGCTTCCTGGAAATCCCACAAAACGTATGTCTCCGCCAATACCATCTCATGGGTGCTTTTCCCCGTACCACCGTCGCTGCCGCTTTGGCCCGAGCTTTCGGTATTCCAGTAGCTGTGGTTCACCTGGCCGCCAAAACGGTAGCCAATCAGTCCGCCCACCCCCCAGCTCGTGCCGCTGACACTGCCAACAGAATAGGTATTGCTGACATTGGTCTGCCAGAGGTAGCCAATGAGTCCCCCAACCGCCCCACCGGCACTTACAGATCCGGTGGCGTAGCTGTCAGATACCGCCCCCCCTTCCGTATCGCCCAGAAGTCCGCCCACGGAATTGCTGCCTATCACGTTGCCTGTGGCATAGGAACGCTGGATCGTGCCATTCAAATTGCGCCCCACGAGACCTCCCACATACCATCCTGCGGTGACGTCACCTGTGGCAAAACTGCCGGAGACACTCCCGCTCACGTTGAAGCCCACCAGTCCGCCGATGCGTCCGTCATTGGCCATTACATCCACGTGGGCCTGGGAATCTTCCACGCTGCCGGGGTTATTCTCCCCCACCAGCCCTCCCACGCGGTAGCCCCCGCTGACGCTTCCTGTGGCATGAACCCCCCATATGCTTCCCCGGTTGAGGGCCGCCAGAACTCCCACCGTGTAACTACCACCGTGAACGCTGGCATCGTAAATTGCCAGGTCATACACCTCTCCGCCGGAGCCTATGAAAGCCCACAGTCCCACGTTGTTGGTGGAAGGCCGGTTGATGGTCAAGCCACTGATCGCTTGTCCGTTGCCATCATAATGGCCGTAAAATGCATTGGCCGCCGTGCCGATGGGTTCCCATCCCGGGCCCTGGTTCCACGGTTCCTGTCCCAGGTCAATGGGGGCAATCTGCCGGAAATGCTTGTCTGAGTGGGAGCTGCCAAGATATTGTCGCAGCAGGTCAAGCTGTTCTGCGGTGGCTACAAGCCAGGGGTCTTCAGCCGTACCTGTCCCGCCTGCGAATCCGTTGTCATCGGGAAGCGTGCCCCGAATATTTTGATCGATGGGCGGAAAAAATATGGGTTCTTGCGCCACGGCATGTCCCTGTGCCATGGCAAGCACCAGCACAAAGCAGATCAGGACGCTTCTTTTTGTTTGCACAATCTTTTGATGTCCCATGTGCAGTAAGGGCAAAGCAGCCAGCCAAACATCAACTTCATCGTCCATAAACAAGG
>SKNE01000169.1 GCA_007120675.1 Bacteroidales bacterium | reverse complement strand
TTCAGGATGCCGTGATCACCCTGGAATCAACAGTCAATGACCCCGGCCAATACAGCTTTCCCGGCCTGGCAGCGGGAACCTATGCATACCACGTGGCGGCAACGGGTTACCACGATGAAACCGGCGATGTGGAAGTGACCGATGCGGATGTCCAGGTGACAGTGCAGATGAAGGGGGATGATGTACCGCTGACCAGGCTGCTGCAGAATGTTCATGTCGGGGATGGCGTCACCGGGTGCTTCGATGCCTGGAACAGCCTTGTCACAGGTGGGGAAGGCGGCTCCTTTGTTGTCTCCCCGGGGGGCGCCGCAGAGCTGATCTCGGCAGGTAATATCAGGATGCTTTATGGTACGCACATACAAAAGGGCGGCTACCTGCATGCTTATATCACGCACAGTGGGGCCTTCTGCGGTCAAACGGCCGAAAGCCTGCTGGCAGCAGGAGAGAGGCCCACGGATGGTGCTCCGGACATGCTACGCACCAGGGAAATACCACTAAACATGGACGAGACGGGCGAGCAAGCGCCCTTGTTCACTGTGTACCCAAACCCCACCAGCGACCGCTTTGTTTTGGCTGTCCTCTGCCCAGTGGAGGAGCAGGAAATATGGGTCAGAATAGTCAATATGCGCGGTGAGGTGATCAAGGACAGGATCATCAAAGGCAGCGTGGAGGAGGTGTTCAGCCTGGCCGGCCACGCACCCGGGGTCTACCTCATTGTGGCCACCACCAATGAACGCCTGGCCCATGCCAGGATACTAAAGCGTTGAGGGGAAGCAGGCATCCCGGACCCAGTCCCGGACGGTGAGTTCAGCTCTCCGGACAAGCCCGGGGAGGGGCCCTGTCTATAAGCTGGCAGGCTTGCCAAACTGGTCCGAAAAGACCAGCTCATCCATGGCTTTCCGCACCCGCGGCTGGCGCTCCATATCGGCGAAGTCAGGCTTCAGCACATCGGGCGAGTCCTGGTAGCCGATGGCCATCATGGCGATGGGTGCGTGATCGGCGGGGATGTCAAAAAGCGCCACCGCCTTTTCCTTGCTGAAGCCCCCCATCTGGTGGGCCACCATCTCTTCGGTCTCCACCTGGAAGGTGATGTAGGCCATGCTTTGTCCCACGTCATACTGGTAAACGGCATTGGGCTTCCCTTTGCCCGATACGGTATTGCCCACGGCCAGCAGGAGGACAGGCGCCTTGCCGGCCCACTCCTGGTTGAACTCCACCATGCACTCGTAGAGCTTGTCCCAGGTGGCATCGCCCTTACGCCCCACAATGAAGCGCCAGGGCTGCTCATTATAACTGGACGGCGCCCAACGGGCTGCCTCAAAAATGCGCTTTAGCTGACGGCCGTCCACGGCCTTTGCGCTGAATGCGCGGGGGCTCCATCGCTTCTTGATGATGGGATGAATGTTC
Source organism: Bacteroidales bacterium (assembly GCA_007120675.1). Taxonomy (GTDB): domain Bacteria; phylum Bacteroidota; class Bacteroidia; order Bacteroidales; family UBA7960; genus PUPG01. Next base: position 7,596 of record SKNE01000169.1, on the reverse strand, counting down.
AGTAACGTATTGGCGGGTTTATCCATGGTGAGGGTTATTTTGTTTAATGATTATTGTTTACCCATATAACAAGTCCCCCGCCGCAATGTTTAAAAAGTGTGCCAAAAGCAGGGGCTGCTCGCTGTGCCAGGGCAGGAACCACCGGCGCCGACTGTTCCCGGATGGGAGGACAGGAAAAGAACGAACCCTGTCAGGCGGAACCGCGATGGAGCAAGACTAAAATCAAAGCATTATCTTTGCACATTCATTGTAAACCAAGCACCAGGGCCAGGATCTGCTGGCCTGCTTAAGGAAGGGTCCTGGTAACCCATCCCGTTCAATCAATACAGAAAATGAAGGATTTTGTTGAAGAGTTGCGATGGCGTGGCATGATCCACGACATGATGCCCGGCACCGGGGAACAGTTGAAGAAAGAGATGACCACGGCCTATGTGGGGATCGATCCGACGGCCGACTCACTGCATATCGGGCACCTGGTTTCCATTATGATGCTCAAACACCTGCAGCGGGCGGGACACAAACCCCTGGCGCTGGTGGGAGGTGCCACCGGGATGATTGGCGATCCCAGCGGGAAAAGCGAGGAGCGAAGCCTGCTGTCAGAAGAGGTGCTGCGGCACAACCAGGAGGCCATCAAAAAGCAGCTGCTCCGCTTCCTGGATTTCGACTGCGGCGACTCCAGCGCTGAGATCGTGAACAACTACGACTGGATGAAGGACTTTAGCTACCTTGGCTTCCTCAGGGATATTGGCAAACATTTGAGCATCAATTATATGATGGCAAAGGACTCGGTGAAGAACCGCCTGGAAACAGGATTGTCATACACCGAGTTCAGCTACCAGCTGGTACAGGCCTACGACTACCTATTCCTCTATCAGAACAAAAACTGCAAGCTGCAGATGGGTGGCAGCGACCAGTGGGGAAATATCACCACCGGCACCGAGCTTATCCGCCGTAAGACGGGCGGAGAGGTTTACGCGCTCACCTGTCCGCTGATCACCAAAGCCGACGGCACCAAGTTCGGCAAGACCGAAAGGGGCAATGTGTGGCTGGATGAACGCTACACCTCACCCTACCACTTCTACCAGTTCTGGATGAATTGTTCCGACGTGGATACTGAACGTTACATCAAGATCTTCAGCCTCTTTTCCAGGGAGGAGATCGACGCCCTGGTGGCCGAACATCACCAGGCCCCCCACCAGCGCAGACTGCAAAAGGCACTGGCCGAAGACATCACCGTGAGGGTGCATGGCCGTGAGGCTTTTGACACGGCCGTGGAAGCGTCGGGCATCCTGTTTGGGAAAAGCACCGCCGAAGCCCTCCACAAGCTGCCCGAAGACATCTTCCTGGCCGTCTTCGACGGGGTGCCCCTCTTTGACGTGCCACGTGATGCCATCAGCGGGGGGATCAACCTGACGGACTTCCTGGCAGGGCAAACACAAATCGCCAAATCCAGGGGGGAAGCGCGTCGCATGCTCAAGGAGGGCAGCATCAGCATCAACAAAGAGCGTGTGAGTGAAACAGACCAGGTGGATGCCTCCCTGCTCATAGGGGACCGCTACATTGTCGTTCAGCGCGGCAAAAAGAACCATTACCTGGTGAAAGCCGTATAATAATTATTGCAGTGGATCAAGAAAACCCATGAACAGATGACAAGATTCAAAAGACCCCTACGTTTTATCCCGGCCCTGCTCCTGGTGGCCGCAATGCTATGGTCGTGCCAGCCGGCCCCCGAACGCCTGTTCCCCGACGGCAATGACCTTTACGGACTGGCCAGTCCGGTGCAACTGGAACCCGACACCACCACCGTGTACCTTACCGACTACTTCGTCATGGGCTCGGAGGCAAGGATCGACTCCGTTACCGGTTCAGAGCGCCTGGCCTTTGTCTTGTCGGAAGACAAAAAAACCCTGGAAATACAGGTCCGGTCCAACTTTGTGCCCCACCTGTCAGAGATGAAGGTGTGGCTGGATGGCACCCCCTACAGCCTGTTGGTGAAGCGAAGCAAGCGGGAGCGGTTCACCTTCACCTTCGATCCGGGGGATGTGGGCTACCGGACCGTGGCCCTGCGCGGTGAGATGAACGACTGGAACGCCCGCGCCAACCCCATGCACCTGATCGATGGACTATGGCAAACGGAGCTGAGCCTGAATCCCGGAAGGTACCAATACCTGATACAGGCCAATGGGAGGGACATGCTCGACCCCAACAACCCACTGGTGGTGGACAACAACGTGGGCGGATTCAATTCCCTGCTGGAAGTGGGGAATGTGAACAGGGACAGGGCGCCCTTCCTTTACCCGCGTGAACATGACCGGCATACCGTTACCCTGGGACTGGAGAACGATGCCCACGGACTCCTGGTGTTCTGGCAGAACTTTCGCCTGCCTGATGCCTATGTCACCACGCACGACGGACAGATAGTGATCCAGCTCCCCGGCGACGCCAGGGGCAAGCACCGCAGCTTCCTCAGGGTGTGGGCCTTCAATGAGCAGGGGCCATCCAACGACCTGCTGATCCCCCTGCACAGGGGCAGGCCTGTCAGCGACACAGCCCAGCTGGACCGTGAAGACAAGGAGGCCACCATCCTCTACTTCATGATGGTTGACCGCTTCAATAACGGCAACCCCGGCAACGACGACCCCATCGATCACCCGGAGGTGGCACAACGGGCCAATTTCCACGGTGGCGACCTGGCAGGGATCACCCAAAAGATTGAAGACGGCTATTTTGAGATGCTGGGCGTGAACACCGTCTGGATGTCGCCCATCACCCAAAACCCCCTGGAAGCATACCGTGAGTGGCCTGAGCCCCGCCGCAAATACACCGGCTACCACGGTTACTGGCCAATCACACTGACCACCGTAGACCACCGCTTCGGCACGGAGGAGGAGCTCCGCCGGCTGGTGAGCTCGGCCCACGATAACGACATCAGCGTGATGCTGGACTTCGTATCCAACCACGTCCACGAAAACAACCCCATCATCCGGGAAAACCCACACTGGGCCACCACCCTGAACCTGCCCGACGGAAGAAAAAACATCCGCCTGTGGGATGAGCACCGCCTCACCACCTGGTTCGACACCTTTCTGCCGAGCCTGGACTTCAGCAAGCCGGAAGTGATTGAGCTGATGTCCGACAGCGCATTCTTCTGGATAGAACACTACGGCATGGACGGCTTCCGCCACGACGCAACCAAGCATGTGCAGCTGGACTTCTGGCGTGAACTCACCCGCAAGCTGAAAGAGGAGTACATGATCCCCAACAACAAACGCCTCTTCCAGATCGGGGAGACCTTCGGCAGCAGGGAGCTCATTGGCAGCTATGTGGGCAGCGGACTCCTGGATGGCCAGTTCGACTTTAACCTCTATTTCGACGCCCGCACGGTCTTTGCCTCCGACGAGGCCTCCTTTGAGATGCTCGACTACAGCCTGCACCAAAGCTTCGACCACTACGGCTTCAACAACCTGATGGGGAATATCACCGGTAACCACGACCTGCCGCGCTTCATCTCACTGGCCGGCGGCGCCCTGGCCTTCGATGAGGATGACAAGGAAGCGGGCTGGGAGCGCGAGGTGGGTGTGGGCGACCCCATAGGCTATAACAAACTGTCGCAACTCACCGCCTTCATCATGACCATCCCGGGGGTGCCGGTGATCTATTATGGGGACGAAATCGGACTGCCGGGAGCCAGCGACCCCGACAGCAGGCGCCCCATGGTGTTTGAAGACCTGGATGAGAAGCAGCTGTGGGTGAGGGACAATGCCGCCATGCTCGCCCGGCTTCGCAGTGAGAACCTGGCCTTCATCTATGGCGACTTCCAGCGGCTCAAGGTGGACGACCAGGCCTACGTGTACAGCCGCTCCTACTTTGGTGAGCATGCCATCGTGCTGTTTAACAAGGGACTGGAATCCCGAAGCCTGACGGTTGAACTGCCCGGCCGAATGACGGGAAAGGCCTTTGAATCCCATTTCGGCAGTCCCCTGCAGGTTGAGGCACAGCAAATCACGGTGAACCTGGACGCCATGGGCTTTGAAGTGCTGACCAGCCGCTAAGCCCTGCCACCATCAGACCCATTTATCCACCATAACAATGAACAGACCATGAACCTAAACAGAATGATCACCAAAAAAACAGGAGCCTTTCTTATGCCCGTATTCTTTCTTCTGGCCTGCGGTCCGGTCCCGGAACAAGAGGAGACAACCGCCGGGATCAGCATGGTGCAACATCCCGCCTGGAGCGTCAACGCCAACATATACGAAGTGAACACCCGGCAGTTTAGTCCGGAAGGGACCTTCAACGCCTTTGCCGATCACCTGGACAGGCTGCAGGACCTGGGTGTGGACATCCTGTGGTTTATGCCCATCCAGCCCATCGGTGAGAAGAACCGCAAAGGGACCCTGGGCAGCTATTACTCCATCGCCGACTACACCGCCATCAACCCCGAGTTTGGCACGATGGCCGACTTCAAGCGGGTGGTGGACATGGCCCACGAACGGGGTATGTATGTCATCCTCGACTGGGTGGCGAACCATACGGCATGGGATCACTACTGGACCGAAACGAACCCGGAATTCTACACCAGGGATGAAGAGGGTAACTTCCATCCGCCCAACGAAGACTGGTCGGATGTGCTTCAGCTGGACTACGACAATGAAGCCCTTCGCGATGCCATGATTGCCGAGATGCGGTTCTGGATCGAAGAGATCGGCCTGGATGGATTCCGCTGCGACGTGGCCGACTACGTGCCCACCGACTTTTGGGTCAGGGCCCGCCGGGAGCTGGAAGAGATCAAGCCCATCTACATGCTGGCTGAGGCCGAAAACCAGGAGCTCCACTACCACGCCTTTGAGTCGGGCTACGGCTGGCGGCTGCACCACATCATGAATGCCATCGCCCTTGGAGAACAGACGGTGGAAGCCATCGACGAGTATTTCTTTGTGGACCAGGCCGGGAACTTTCCCCACGGCAGCTATAAGATGTACTTCATCACCAACCACGATGAAAACTCCTGGGCCGGCACCGAGTTCGACCGCCTGGGCGACGGGGTGGAGGCCTTCGCTGTCTTTACCGCCACCGTTCCCGGGATGATCCTCCTGTACAACGGACAAGAAGCCGGCTTCGACCGGATGCTGGAATTCTTTGAGAAGGACCAGATCGACTGGGGCGATTTCATCTATCACGACTTTTACAAGACGCTGCTGGCACTGAAGAGGGAAAACAAGGCCCTTTGGAATGGTGCTTTTGGTGGCGAGATGCTGCGCGTGCCAACCGATCGCGACAAAGAGGTCTTTGCCTTTGTTCGTGAGAAAGAGGATGACAAGGTGTTTGTGGTGCTGAACCTCTCAGAAAAATCCCTCCATGTCCATTTTGAAGGGGATGATTACCAGGGCGCTTACACCGAGCTTTTCTCCGGGGAGCAGTTCTCTTTCGGCGACGACCTGCACATGGACCTTGGTCCGTGGTCCTATAAGGTGTTTGTGAAACAGTAGGCTTTTCCCCTGTTTTTTTGCCTTTCGGCGGACAAAAATACCGCTGCTTGTTAAACCAGGAAGCTCAGCAGGATCCCGGCAGCGATGGCGCTGCCGATCACCCCGCTCACGTTGGCTGCCATGGCGTGCATGAGCAGGTGGTTGGTCTTGTCGTACTCCAGTCCGATGTGCTGCGACACCCTGGCGCTGTCTGGCACGGCCGACACCCCGGAGTTGCCGATCAGGGGGTTGATGCGGTCGTCGGGGGGGGAGAAGTAATTCATCACCTTGGCAAAGATCACCCCGCTGAAGGTGGCAATGGCAAAGGCCGCCGCCCCCAGTCCAAATATCATGAGGGACTCGGTGGTTAGAAAGACAGTGGCCTGCGTTGAAGCGCCCACGGTGAGTCCCAGGAAGATGGTGACAATATCCACCAGCGAGGACCGGGCTGTTTCGGCCAGCCTGTTGGTCACCCCACTCTCTTTTAACAGGTTGCCAAAGAAGAGCATCCCCAGCAAAGGCAGGGCAGTGGGCATGATGAAGGTGGTGAGCAGGATGCCCACAATGGGAAAGATGATCTTTTCCTGCTTGGGTACGGCGCGGGGAGGCTTCATGCGGATCACCCGCTCTTTTTTGGTGGTGAGCAGGCGCATGATGGGCGGCTGTATCACCGGCACCAGGGCCATGTAAGAATAGGCTGCGATGGCGATGGGTCCGATGAATTCGGGTGCCAGCTTGGATGATAGGAAGATGGCCGTGGGACCGTCAGCACCCCCGATGATGGCGATGGCGCCGGCCTGTGCGGGCTCAAAACCCAGGTAGAGCGAAAAGGCATAGGCGGCAAAGATGCCGAATTGCGCTGCGGCACCCAGGAGCACCAGGCGCGGTTTGGATAAAAGGGAGGAGAAGTCGGTCATGGCCCCGATACCCAGGAAGATGATGGGCGGATAGAGTCCGCGCTGAACACCAAAGTAGAGCATGTTCAGCACACTGCCCTCCTCGTAAATGCCTATCTGTAAGTCCGCATCCAAATCGAAGGGGATGTTGCCGATGATGATCCCGAAGCCGATGGGTATCAGCAGCAGGGGTTCATAATGCTTGGTGATGGCCAGGTTGATGAAGAACAAGCCCACGGCAATCATCACCACATGCCCCCAGGTGAGGTTGGAAAAAGCAGTGTGGCCCGCAAACTCCACCACCTGCTCGTAAACAAAACTAAAAAAACTGCTGTCCATAAGCCGCCTATTCTCCTATTTCAATGAGGGTGTCACCTTCCATAACAGACTGTCCGGGCCTCACCGGGATCGATACCACCTTGCCATCCTTGTCTGAGTCGATGTTGTTTTCCATCTTCATGGCCTCCAGTACCATCAGCTTCTGGCCCACCTTTACGGTGTCCCCTTCGCGGACCATTATATTGACCACCGTCCCCGGAAGGGGCGAACTGATCTTACCTGCAGGGGCAACGGCTGCCTTGGCCCCGGTGACCTCCCCTGGTTTGGTCTCGGCGGGGGGCACCACGCGTGAACGCACCAGCTTGGGTGTCTTGGCCGGCTGAATCACCTTGTCCACCTCCACCTGGTAAGCGGACCCATTGACCTCCAGGTCTATGATGTTGTCTTCCACCGTCTTGATGTGGACATCGTACTCGTTGCCGTGTATGGTGAACTTGTATTTCTTCATGACTGATTCAGGTTGCGCAATCCGTAAATTTTTGAACTCCAGGGAGAATATGTGCGTGAGACCTTTTTAACGGTGAGGATGGTGTCCTCGAAGTCGTGCAGCTCTGAACGGTACAGGTGGATGGCCGCAGCGATGGCGGCATTCACCTCCCCACTGAGGTCAAGCTCCGGGTCTGCCATGGGTTCGGCTTCCTCCTCCGGGCCTTCCTTCCGCCTCCTGCTGAAACGCTCCCTGATCCGTTGACGGAAGGACTGGGTGAAGAGCCTGGGCGTATTGGAAAAGACGATGTACAGCAGGATCAGGATGGTGAATACGATGCCCATGCCCAGCATCGCCATGATGAAACCATGGGGATCGTGCTGGGCAAACTCGCTCACCTCCTTTGATGCATTAATCTGGCTTGCAATCATTGTGTTCGTTGGTCCTGGTTGTGTGTTTATTCATG
>SKNE01000109.1 GCA_007120675.1 Bacteroidales bacterium | reverse complement strand
CAGCCCTGTAAGCCTTTGGAGCCGCATGTCAAGGATGGCCTTTGCTTGTGCTTCGGACAATGAAAAGTTCGTCATCAGCCCCTCCCTCGCTTCGTCAGGAGTCTGTGAAGCCCTTATCAGGGCAATCACCTGGTCAATATGATCCAGGGCGATGAGAAGGCCTTCCAGGATGTGGGCCCTTTTCTGTGCCTCCCTCAATTCGTATTCGGTACGCCGGGTGACCACGTCATGACGATGATCCACAAAATGGCGAACCAGGTCTTTCAGGTTCAGCAGCATGGGCCGGCCGTTCACCAGGGCAATGTTATTCACATTGAAGGATGTCTGCAGGGCGGTATGCTGGTACAACAGGTTGAGAACCACGTTAGGGACTGCATCCTTGCGCAATTCATACACAATGCGCATACCCTTTCTGTCCGACTCATCCCTGATGTCGGTGATCCCATCGATCTTTTTATCATTCACCAGGTCAGCGGTCTTCCTGATCATCTCCGCCTTGTTCACCTGGTAAGGTATGGAGCTGACAATGATGGCTTCCTTGCCGTTGTCCAGCGTATCGAAAGTGGCCTCCCCCCGCATGACGATCCGGCCCCTGCCTGTGTGGTAAGCATCCTTTACCCCTTCATAACCATAGATCAGGCCACCCGTTGGGAAATCGGGCGCCTTGATATGTTTCATCAGTCCGTCCACATCGATGTCGTTGTCGTCGATGTAGGCCACGACCCCGTCAACCACTTCGCTCAGGTTATGGGGGGGCATATTGGTGGCCATCCCAACAGCGATCCCCGATGATCCGTTAACCAGCAGGTTGGGGATCTTGGCAGGCATTACCGTGGGCTCCTTCAGGGTATCATCGAAATTTAACTGGAAATCCACCGTTTCCTTGTCAATGTCGGCCAAAAGTTCCTCGGATATGCGTCGCATCCGCGCTTCGGTGTAGCGCATGGCGGCCGGGCTGTCCCCGTCGATGCTGCCAAAGTTACCTTGTCCGTCCACCAGGGGGTAGCGCAAAGACCAATCCTGGGCCATGCGCACCATGGCATCGTAAACTGAACTATCTCCGTGCGGATGATACTTTCCCAATACCTCCCCCACTATCCTGGCTGATTTTTTATAGGGACGATTACTCAGAACACCCAGTTCGTGCATGCCGAAAAGCACGCGGCGATGCACCGGCTTCAATCCGTCACGCACGTCCGGGAGCGCCCGTGACACAATGACGGACATGGCATAATCAATGTATGCCGATTTCATCTGGTCCTCAATGTCAACTTTTGTAATCTTGGCTTCTGACATACTGAAAATCAATAAATTTAATAAAGAAAGAGGGCGAAAAATAAACACACGAAAATACGCATTTTTTCCATACCCCATGCCATAAATTATTGGCATCTTTGTTGCAGTAATCTAACAAATGCCGTTAATTATTGTTAACACAATGGAAGCCCTTGATCCATTTTGTTTAATATTGTAGAGTAAACAAGGGCGACTGGACAATGTTGCTCAAAAACAACTATTTAGAGGAGGATTCAACATATATGGAAGCAAAATTTTCGCCCGTTGTAAAGGATGTGATCACCTATAGCCGGGAGGAGGCCCTTCGAAATGGCAATGACTACATTGGCATCGAACACTTTTTGCTGGGCCTGATCCGGGAAGGCGAGAACATCGCCGTACAGGTTTTGTCCCAATTGGGGGTTGACCTGGTACAGATCAAAAGGAACATAGAACGAAACATCAAAAGCCAGTCCACCCAGGTGCGCAACCTGGAGAACATTCCGCTGGTAAAACAAGCTGAAAGGGTGTTGAAAATTACCTACCTGGAAGCCAAGCTCTTCAATAGTGAACTGATCGGTGCGGAACACCTTTTGTTGTCCATACTGAAGGACAATGACAACCTGGCCACCCGCCTGTTGAACCAGCAGGGCGTGGATTATCAGCTGGTGAAGGACGAGTTTACACATATCCAGAGGGGGACCAGTGAGTCCTCCGCCAAGGACATCCGTGGTGAGATGACGCCCAGTGAGGAGGACGAGACCAGTGAAGGCGGCGGATTTGGCGGAACGCTGAAGAAAGGCAGCGAAAAATCAACCACCCCTGTACTGGATAACTTTGGCCGCGACCTAACAAGAGCTGCTGAAGAAGACCGCCTTGACCCTGTTGTGGGCCGGGAGAAGGAACTTGAACGCATTGCCCAGATATTGTCACGGCGCAAGAAAAACAACCCCATTCTCATTGGTGAGCCTGGTGTGGGAAAATCGGCCATCGCCGAGGGACTGGCGCTGCGCATAGTGCAGCGAAAAGTGAGCCGGGCGTTGTTTAACAAGCGCATCGTGACCCTGGACCTTGCATCCCTTGTGGCAGGCACCAAATACCGTGGTCAGTTTGAAGAACGGATGAAGGCGCTGCTCAATGAGCTGGAAAAAAATCCCGATGTCATCCTCTTTATCGATGAGCTGCACACCATTGTGGGGGCTGGCGGCGCATCCGGTTCACTGGATGCTTCCAACATGTTCAAACCGGCACTGGCCCGTGGAGAGATCCAGTGCATCGGGGCAACAACCATGGATGAATACCGGCAGCACATAGAAAAGGATGGGGCCCTGGAGCGGCGCTTCCAAAAAATCATCATCGACCCCACCACTGCCGAAGAGACCATTGAGATCCTCAATAACATCAAATCCAAGTACGAAGACCATCACCTGGTCAATTATTCAGAGGACGCCATCAAAGCCTGTGTGTACCTGACCGATCGTTACGTGAGCGACCGCTACCTGCCCGACAAGGCCATCGACGCCCTGGATGAGGCAGGATCCCGGGTGCACATCACCAACATACGGGTTCCTGAAGCCATCATCAATATTGAGGGACAGATTGACACGGTGAGAGAGGAAAAAACCAAGGCCATCAAAAGCCAGAAATATGAGCAGGCGGCCAAATACCGTGACCAGGAGCGTGAGCTGATGGACCGGCTGGAGGCCGAAAAGAGAAGATGGGAGGAGGAGTCGCAACTGCACCGCGAAATTGTTTCTGAACAGAACGTCTCAGAAGTGGTTTCCATGATGACCGGGGTACCGGTACAGCGTATCGCCCTCAACGAGAGCGAACGCCTCATCAACATGGAGAAAGACCTGGAGAAGAGTGTCGTGGGACAGAATGAGGCCATCCGCAAAATTGTCAAAAGCATCCGCCGTAACAGGGCGGGATTAAAAGACCCCGCCAAACCCATCGGTTCATTTATCTTCCTTGGACCGACAGGAGTGGGTAAGACACACCTGGCCAAGGTACTATCCCACCACCTGTTCGACTCAGATGATGCCATCATCCGCATCGACATGAGTGAATACATGGAGAAATTTGCGGTGTCCCGCCTGGTGGGAGCACCTCCCGGCTATGTGGGCTATGAAGAAGGAGGCCAGCTGACTGAGAAAGTGCGTCGCAAGCCCTACTCAGTGCTGCTCTTGGATGAGATTGAAAAAGCCCATCCCGACGTGTTTCATTTGCTGCTGCAGATGCTGGACGACGGACAGCTTACCGATAGCCTGGGAAGGCGTGTGGATTTCAAAAACACCATCATCATCATGACCTCCAACATTGGATCACGGCAACTTAAAGACTTTGGCATGGGGGTCGGATTCAACACACCGGCCAGGCAGGCAGCCTCCAAGGAGTACACCCAGAGCGTGATCGAGAATGCATTGAAAAAAACCTTTGCCCCGGAGTTCCTCAACCGTGTGGACGACGTGGTGATCTTTGACGCCCTGCTGAAAGAACACATCTTTAAGATCATCGACATCGAACTCAAGAAGCTCTTTAAACGGATCGACGACCTGGGATACCAGATCAAGCTCACAGATGATGCCAAGGAATTCATTGCAGAAAAAGGATGGGATCCTTCATTCGGTGCCAGGCCGCTCAAGCGTGCCATACAGAAATACCTGGAGGACCCGCTGGCAGAGGAGATTATCCGGAGTAAGATCAGCGAGGGCGATGCAATACAAGTGGATTACAAAAAAGATGCCGAGGAGGTGAGCATCAAGATCGTCCACTCAAAAGAAAAGAAGTCAAAAGGCACAGCCAAGGCCGCCAGCAAAGAGAATGGCGATCAATAAACAGACTGTATGGTCATTGCCCGGGGACCACCCCCGGGCAATGATTAAAACTTATAAGTGTTGTCATCGATTAATTTGGCCGCGATCCGCCGGCGCGCTTCCTTGACATTGACGCCCCTTGCGCTGCAGAGTGTCTGACATGCACCGGCCAGCTTCTCTGCTTCCTCTCCCCCGGCCAGCGAATAGATGCAATCCATGCCCAGCTTTCTGACCTTGTTTACGGCGTCGTAAACATATACATCCAGGATGTCCTTGTACACGGGTCCCTCCTGCCCTTTCATCTCTTCGGTCTTTTCGACGCGAAGGGCCAGTGATTCAGCGATGTAAATCTCAGTGATGATGTCAGCAATGTTGTTCTGAATTTCCTGTTCCTTTACCAGCTTGCGCCCGAATGTGTTGCTGGCAGCATGGATCAGCAGCATCGCCAGCTTTTTCATGTTCTTTACATACACCTTCTTCTCCTGGTAATAACCTTCGTCTCCGACCAGGCCATTGGTCAGTCCATCCAGTCCGGCGTAAAGCTCCTCCGCTGCGCCGAAGAGATCGAAGTCCCCTTTCTTGGCACGCTTCATCGCCGTATCGGTGATCAAGAGGCGGTTGATCTCATTGGTACCTTCGAAGATCCGGTTGATGCGTGAGTCACGGTACCCCCTTTCCACATTCATTTCAGCAGAGTACCCCATTCCACCATGTATTTGCACGGCTTCATCCACCACATAGTCAAGTATTTCGGAACCATATACCTTTAATATGGCATCTTCCACGGCATAATGGCTGATGGCTTCAATGGCCGCACGGCCCTCATCACATGCCTCCTTCTGTTTGAGCTTTTCCATCAATATGTCGATATCCTTGCTCACCCGGTAGATAGCCGACTCATGGGCAAAGGTGCGGATGACCATTTCGGCCAGCTTGTGCTGGATGGCACCAAATGTGGCAATGAGTACACAGAACTGTTTGCGCTCATTGGCATACTTCACCGAGTCGGTGATGGCCATCTTTGCAGCACCGATCACGTTGGCACCCAGCTTCATCCGGCCCATATGCAAAATGCTCAGTGCAATGCGAAAACCCTCGCCCCGTTCACCCAGCATATTTTCCACCGGCACTTTCACATCATTGTAGTATATCTGGGCAGTGGAAGACCCTTTGATACCCATTTTGTGCTCATCGGGCCCTATGACAACGCCCGGCATGTCGCTATCTACAATGAAAGCGCTCATGATGCGGTCCTTGTCGATCTTGGCAAAGACCACCTGTGTATCACAAAAACCCGCATTGGTGATCCACATCTTCTGGCCATTGAGCAGGTAATGCTTGCCATCTTCCGAGAGGCTGGCGCTGGATTTACCGGAGTTGGCGTCGCTGCCGGCACCCGGTTCTGTCAGGCAATAAGCACCCAGAAGCTCCCCCGTAGCCAGCCGGGTGACATACTTCTGCCGCTGCTCTTCGCTTCCGTAATACATGATGGGCAAGGTACCGATGCCGCAGTGGGCCATGAAGGCCACCGAAAAGGAAAAACCTGCCCCAATGGTCTCTGCAGCCAGCATCTGGGTAACAAAAGACTGTCCGAATCCCCCATACTCCTCCGGGATGGAAATGCCCATCAGGCCCAGCTCCCCGGATTTCTTCAGTATCTCTTTCATCAGCTCCCGGTCGCCCTGGTCCAGCTTGTCCAGGTGGGGATAAACCTCCGTCTCAAGAAAATCCTTGCATGTCTGGGCAATCATTTGTTGTTCCTCATCAAACTCTTCAGGAACAAATATGTCAGCTGCTTCTGTCTCGCGTGCAAGAAACTCCCCGCTTTTTAGATAATCTTTCTTATCCATGGTCAGATTCGTTTTTTATGATTCATGGCCCAGTGACCGGGCAATTAATTCTGCAATATCCAGGTTGCTAACCTCTTCTTCCCTGTTTTTGTATTTAATGCCATCGGTGAGCATCACCATGCAGAAGGGACAGGCAGTGGCGATGACGGAAGACCCTGTTTCCAGCGCTTCCTCCGTGCGCTCTATGAACACCTCCTTGTCCCCTTTTTCCGCCTCCTTAAACATCTGTCCGCCCCCGGCACCGCAGCACAAGGCTTCATGCCTGTTGCGTTTCATTTCAATCAGCTGGGCATCAAGCAGGCGCAGGATGCTTCTTGGCGGTTCGCACAGGTCATTGGCCCTGGCCAGGTAACAAGGATCGTGAAAGGTGACCCGGGTGCCGGCAAAAGGACTCAGGCTGGGCTTTAGGCGCCCGTCCGACAGGGCCTGGTCAAGAAATTCCAGGTATGTGATCACCTCAAAGCGGGCACCCAGCTCCGGGTATTCATTTTTAAACACGTTGTAGCAATGGGGACAGATGGTGATCACCTTGTCCACCTCGTAAGAAGCAAAGAGTTCGATCACCTGCAGGGCCTGCATCTGGAAGAGCATTTCATTGCCTGCCCTCCTTGCCGGATCACCGGTACAGGTTTCTTCCGTACCGAGGACCGCATAGCTGGCACCCATATGGTTGAGGATGGTAGCAAACGCCCTGCTGACCTTTTTATACCGGTCGTCAAAAGCCCCGGCACAGCCAACCCAGAAAAGGTATTCCGGCTTCTCACCCCGGGCGGCCAGGTCGGCCATCACCGGTACATCAATTCGCTCTTTCGTTGACATCATAGGAATGAATTATCCGGTCAATCAAACGGGACCATGTCTTATTTTTCCGTCCACATCAGGCGGTCTTCATGGCTGAACTGCCAGGGTGCCCCGTTGTTTTCAATGTTGTTGAAGGTGGCGTTCAGCTCACCTGGCGCTGCCGCCTTCTCCATCACCTGGTAACGCCTCAGCTCCAGGATGACAGCCAGCGGGTCAATGTCGACGGGACACTCATGAACGCAGGCATTGCAGGTTGTGCAGGCCCACAACTCCTCGCCGCTAATGCGGTCAAACAATGAGTGACCATCGGTGGAGCCCTCACCGTGTTTGCGCACGTGTTTGCCCAGCTCCTCGATCCTGTCCCGCACATCCATGACCACCTTTCTGGGCGATAACTTCTTACCGGTTATGCTTGCCGGACAACTGGAGGTACAACGGCCGCATTCGGTGCATGTGTAGGCATCCATCAGGTGCTTCCAGGTCAGGTCCGTGGCATCCCTGGCGCCAAACTGATCCATCTCCTCCCCTTCTGCCTGGGCTGCCTCAGTGGCCGCCCCGGGGTCGAGCATCATCTTCACCTCATTGGTAATGGCAGGCATATTGGTCATCTTGCCCAGGGGTTCCAGCCTGGAATAAAAGACGTTGGGAAAGGACAAAAAGATATGGAAGTGCTTGGAGTATGGGATATAATTCAGGAAGATGAGTACGCCTATGATATGGAACCACCAGCTGGCCCGTTCCAGCGTAATCAGTGCGCTGCTGGACATACCGGCAAACCAGGGCTGCATGAAGTCACTCACCAGGAAGCTACCCACCACCGCATAGTGGGGGTCTCCCCTCAGCTGAAGCAAACCGTCCGCTGCATTCATCACCAGGATGGAAGCCATGAGAAGAATCTCGGTGACCAGGATGATGTTGGCGTCTGAACGGGGCCAGGCAGTCATCTCCCGGGTCCTGAAACGCCAGAGCCTGATGAGGTTCCTTCTCGCCAGGAAGATGATACAGGCAATGATCACCAGCAAGGCCAGCACCTCAAAGGCGGAGATCAGCACCGGGTAAGCACTTCCAAGAAAGGACAGTATGCGGTGACTGCCAAAGAGGCCATCGATAAGGATCTCCAGCATTTCGATGTTAATCACAATAAAGCCCACATAGACAAAAATGTGCATGATGGCGGAGAGCGGGCGGCTGGTCATTTTCGACTGGCCGATGGCCACGCGGGCCATCCGTTTCCATCGCAAACCCTTTTGGTCGTTGATTTGTTGCTTTTTCCCCATCCGGATGTTCCCGGCGATTCGCCGGACGTTCCTGGTAAAAAGCCAGGCCGCGGCAATGAGCAGAATACTGAAGATCAGGTTAGCAATCATATGGGAGTAGATTTGTGCAGTTGACTGGTAAGACTCGCCCCCCCTCAGGCTGACTTGGCCTTTTTCAGGGCCTCCACCAGGCGTGGCAATACCCTGGCGGCATCGCCGACAATCCCATACTGCGCGGCCTCAAAAATGGGCGCATCCTTGTCGTTATTGATGGCAATGATGTACTTGGACCCGCTGATACCAGCCAGGTGCTGCGTAGCACCGGATATACCGATGGCAAAGTACAGGTTGGGGGCAATGATCTTTCCGGTTTGCCCTGTATGCTCTTCGTGGGGTCGCCATCCTTCGTCGGAAACCGGCCTGGAGCAGGCTGTCGCCCCATTGAGCAGGGAGGCCAGTTCCTCAATTGGTCCCCAGTTATCCGCCGACTTCATGCCACGCCCCCCGGAGACAACAATCTCGGCATCGGCCAGCAACAGCTTGCCTGTCTGAACCTGTAAATCCTTCACCTCAGCCGCAGGCTTCAGCCCTTCCAGGTCAATATCCAGCTTCTCCAACCTGGCCTCCACCGGGTTCTCCTTTATGTCGAATGAGTTTTGGGTAAGGGTCAGGATCTTTTTCCCTGTTTTCAGCTCCACCCGGGCAAAAGCGTTGCCGGAAAAAACACGTTTGCTGACCACACAGGGGGAAAGACTTTGGGGCAACTGGTGAACACCAGAGGCTATGGCTGCCTTCAGGCGGACGGACAAACGGGGAGCCAGCGATTTGCCTGCATTGTTATTGGCCATCACCAGCCAGTCAGCGCCCACTTGTTCAGTTACTTCAGCGATGACACGGCTGTAGGTTTGTGTGTCGAACTGCTCCAGCACGTCAGCATCAACGGAAATGATCCGCTGAATACCGTAGGAGGCAAGCTGATGCAATTCATCATCTGCCACTTTCCCAATGGAAAGCGCCACAGCCTCTGTACCTGCCAGTTCGGCCAGGCTGGCTGCGTAGGAAGCAAGCTCGAAAGACAATTT
>SKNE01000231.1 GCA_007120675.1 Bacteroidales bacterium | reverse complement strand
GCAATAAACCTGCCCACGCGCCTACCGCCCTGAACGGACTCCAAAGGCCCATTTCGGTCTGTTGCTGAAGCGAGAACAGGTCGATGTCCGCCATTAGGCACCACCGTCATCCTGTGGCCATACCAGTGCATTGCCGGCCATCCGGGTCCAGACCATCCGGGCCCTGACCTGACCCTGCAAGCTTAACCAGTGCAATGTTCCCGGGATTAGTCGGCGAAGACACTTTCCAGCACAGGCAGGGATTTCAATTCAGGCATGCCGGCCACGTGGTGCCGGTAATAATCAATGATCCTGCGAAGCAGCAACCGGCGCTCCGTTTTTCCCACGACCACCTGGTCCTGTTCTCCCACCGGGGTTGTTGACACCTGGTGAAACAGGTCACTGAGCCCTTTGTCCAGGCAGTGATCGGGGTGTTCCATAACCTCAAGGTATAGTCCGTCGCGCAGGCTGAAAAACCGGTGGTCCCGGTCCCTGTTGTCGCGCGGCTGAAACCCCAGGTGCCGGCTGAGCTGGAGCAGAAAGACCAGGTGGAAGGCTGCGGCCCTTCCAGGAAAGTGATCCAGGTAGAGCAAGGCGTGCTGCAGGAAATCGAAGAGTGTGTGATTGGCTTCCTGGTTTCTAAGGGCGTGCATCAGTACCTCGGCCAGGAAGATAGCCTGGCTGGACTTGGTGACATCGTAAGGGATGCTTTGGTAAGGATTGCTCAGGCTGATATGCCGGATGTGCTGCAGTCCCCCCTTCTCCTTGTGGTAAACCTCCATGCTGACCAGGGTGAGGGGCTGGTAAAACAGTGGCTTGTTTCTTGACCTGGACTTCCTGGCGCCGCGGATGAGATAGGACTGCATACCAGCTTCGCGGGTAAATATCCTGGCGATGAGACTGGTTTCTCCGTAGTCGAACCGGTGTATCACCAAAGCATCGGTTTTTCTGAGCATCGCTGGCTATCTGGTGGTGGTGCGAATGGTCACTAATTGAGAAACATGATCTTGGTTACCATGGTCTCCTCGCCGTCGTCGTTGGTGGAGAAGACCAGGTACACCCCGCTCGCCGGGCGACGGCCAAACAGGTCCTGTCCATTCCAGATGGCTTGTCCACCCTCGGCGATGGTCTCCCACACCAGCCTGCCGTTGATGTCTGTGATCTTCACCTGTGCGTTGCGCACCAGTCCCTGGACCGCAATGTAGCCGTCGTAGCCCGGCCGCACGGGGTTTGGATAGGCGTAGACATTGGTGCTGTGCCTGTTGGTGGCTTCGGTGGCAAAGGCCCGGTAAGAGACCAGGCCCTGGTCCGTGGCGAAGAAGACCTCCCCGTTTTGTCCGTTGATGACGATATCGAAGATGTGGTTGGACGGCAGCGGGCTGTTGTCCTTATTGAAGTGTAAGATGGTTTCGCGTCCGTCGGCCGACATGAGGAAGGCACCCGAGCGCTCCGTGCCGAACCACTTTTTGTTGGAGCCATCCACCGTGATGGCGGTCACCGTTTCGGTCTCCAGCAGGTAGCCGGCAAAGCCATCGTCCTGTTCCACCACGATGCGGTGGGCATCAAAGGCATCGCCATCGAAGACGCGCAGGGGGGAATAGTAGACCCCAACACCTGTCTCCGTACCCACCCAAACGTATCCGTTGTGGTCCACCCCCATGCTGTGCACCCTGTTGTTTGGCAGTCCCCCGTTACCCGACTGTGTGGTAAGCCGTCGCGCTTCAAAGTCGTTGGTGTGATCCAGGGTGTTTTCCTTGAAGACGAAGATGCCGTTACCCAGCAGGTTGATCCATTTCTGGTCGTGCCTGTCGATGATCAGGTCGCCCACACGTGTTTGGGGTCCGAAGGTGCCGCCGCTTGTGAAGGACATCCACTCTCCCCCGGGCTTCTTGACAGAAATGGGGCGGTCCACCTCAGAATTGGTCACCCATACGTTTCCCCTGCTGTCCACCGCCGTGCCTCCAACCCTGAGGTAGTCGCCGATGCCTGACCGGAGTTGCAGCGTGCTGTTGTTTTCATCGTAGCGCTCGATCACCCCATCCACACCGATCACCACCATGCCTCCCCACCATGCCGCAGCGTAGGCCCTTTCGTGATTGGCCGGATCGACGGTGATGCGGATGATATCGGCTATCTCTTCCAGCACGGGGAAGTCGAAGCGGTTGTAGTCCGTCCATCGCCCGTCCCTGAAAAAGAAATAGCCATCCTGGTTCCAGCTGTTTCGTCCCCCGTAAGTAACAAAGCCCGGGGCCACCCACAATCGTCCCCCGGCCATGGCCAGGCCGAAGGAGTTCGACCTGGGCGGACCCGACAGCACGATCCGTTCATAATGCTGCGGTCCGTGTTCAATGACCAGTCCCAGGCGGTTGTCGGCGATCCAAAGGCGGTTGTCAGCGGCATAGAAGGCGTCGTTTGGCGTGGGGGTGCCTGAATAGTAATTCTCGATTTGCCGGACCAGCGCCAGATCCTGGTCGAAGAGGTAAAGCTGCCGTCCGCTGCCCACCAGCAGGTGCTCCTTGCTGCTGCGGACAAATCGGGTGAAGTCCCCGTGGAACCCGCCGGGTGGGGTAACGGGCTGCCACTCAATGCCATCAAAATAATACAGGCTGTCAGACTCAGTATCTATCCTGTTTATGATGAGCTGGCCGTCGTGGGACAGGACATGGCTGAAGGCCTCCTCTGCATCACCGGCCACATCCATCCTGCTCCAGTGGTTGAAGTCCGCCAGGTTGGGCGCATCCCTGTCGGCATAAAGGAGTCCGGCGTCGGTGGCCGCATAAATGATGGAGTCGGTCAGCAGCAGATCGTTCACGTTCACCCTGTTTCCCCCGGGACCAATGAACCAGGTATCGCGTATGAGTCCGTCCTGTATGTTCATGTCGACAATGCCAAAGTCGGTGGCCAGGAGTGCGTGATTGCCGGTGATGTAAATCTGGTTGATTCGTTTGCTGCCCAGGATGGCTGCCTGCATGATATCCGGCACATTGAAAAATGAGCCGTCGACCATCATGTCCAGGTTGCCGTTTTCGTAACCGATCAGGAGCAGGTCATGCTCGTGGGCCCATGCAATGCTGGCAATGCCAAAGTCGTTCAGGCCATCCACCTTGTTGACGCGCTGCATGCTGTTGTCGCCCTTGTTATATATCACCAGGCCGTAGGGTGTGGCCCCAATGACCTGGTCCTGGTTTTCCGCCAGGCTGATGATGATGTTGTTGGGCAGGTGATGCCGCCACTGGCCAATGGCAGGAACACCCGGCCTGACCTGTGAAACGGACAAAAAACAAAATGAAAGCACAATGGCTCCCTGCAGGAAAAAGTAGACGGATCTGCTCATGAATCAGTGCATTCAAAGGTAATGGATCAACACTTTTGACCTTCGTCAGAAGATCTCGCGCCGGAAATAATCACGGGGTGTTTCCCTCTGCTCCACCTTGGAGCAGTCTGTTTCCAGCGGCGGCGGGTTCAGGGGGGCTTCAAAGTCGCCCATGCTGATATCCAGGCTTTCATCATCGTACACCCGTGTCATGAACTTGGCCCATATGGGCAGTGCCATGTTGGCACCCTGTCCCAGGCTCAGGTCGCGAAACCGGATGCCACGGTCTTCGCCGCCCACCCAGACGCCAGCCACCAGGTCGGGTGTGATCCCCACAAACCAGCCGTCAGAGTTGCTTTGGGTGGTTCCCGTCTTGCCGGCAATGGGGTGCTCAAAGCCGTAACGAAGCCTCAGACGCCGGCCGGTACCCTCTAAGACAACCCCCTTCATGAGCTCCAGCATCAGCCAGGCGGTGTTTTCGTTGACTGCCTCTTCACGGTGCGGCACAAAGGCTTCTATGAGGTTGCCGTTTTGGTCTTCTATCCGTGTGATGAAGGAAGGTTCGATGTACACCCCTTTGTTGGCGTAGGTGGCATTGGCTCCGACGATCTCGTATACCGACAGGTCCGGTGTGCCGAGGGCGATGGCGTAGACCGGGTCAATGGGACTGGCTACTCCCATCCGGCGCACCAGCCTTATGAGGGCCTCGGGCGAATAGCGCCGCATCAGGTAGGCAGAAATGTAGTTGACCGAGTTGGCCAGGGCCCACTGGAGGGTGACCATTTCCCCCTCCCTGTCGTCGCTTGAGTTTTTGGGTGTCCACAGGGTGCCGTCCCACAGCTCGAAGCTCACTGGGGTGTTAGGCACCTGGGTGCAGGGGCCGAACTCACCCTCCTGCATGGCCAGGGTGTAGAGGAAGGGTTTGAAAACGGAGCCCACCTGTCGCCTGATGCCCGTCACGTGGTCAAACTTAAAATGTCTGAAGTCAATCCCCCCCACGTAAGCTTTTACGTGTCCCGTATGGGGTTCTACGGCCATCATGCCCGTATGAAGGAAGTTCTTGTAGTACCATATGGAGTCCAGGGGCGACATGATGGTGTCGATGTCCCCCTCCCAGGAAAAGATGCGCATGGGCACGGGCTCCCTGAAGTTGTCCATGATCTCCCGTTCGGAAAGGCCCTGTTGGCGCAGGCTCCTGTGGCGGTCTGAGCGCCTGATGGTACGCTGGATGTTTTCCTCCACCTGCTGGCGGCTCAGGTTGGTGTCGTAAGGTGCGTTGGTATAGCCCCGCCAGTGGCGAAAAAAGGTTGGCTGCAGGTAGCCTGCCATGTGCTCCCTGACCGCTTCTTCTGCGTGTTGCTGCATGCGGGAGTCGATGGTGGTGTAGATCCTGAGTCCGTCCCGGTAGATGTCATAATGGCTCCCGTCGGGCTTGGTATATGTGCGGCTCCACTGCCTGAGCTCGCTGCGAAGGTGCTCCCGGAAATAGGTACCTATGCCGGTATGGTGGTCCTGTATCTGGAAACGGGACATATCAAGGGGGATCATCCGGAGGGAGTCAAGCTCTTCGATGCCGATGTAGCCGTAGCGGGCCATCTGGTTAAGGACCACCTGCCGGCGGCTGAGGGCACGCCCGGGATTCCGGATGGGGTGATACCACGAGGGCGCCTTTAGCAGTCCCACCAGCAGCGCGGCCTCTTCAACCTTCAGCTCTTCAGGCTCCGTGTTAAAGTAGGTTTTTGCGGCCAGCTTGATACCAAAGGCGTGACTGCCAAAATCAACCGTGTTGAGGTACATGGCAATGATCTCATCCTTGGTGTAGTTGCGCTCCAGCCTGGCGGCGGTGACCCATTCCTTGAGCTTGATGATGACGATCTGTGCGAAGGAGGGGTTTTCCTGGCGGGGAAAAAGGTTCTTTGCCAGCTGCTGACTGAGCGTGCTGCCACCTCCCGCACTTCGCTGACCACCTATGATGTTTCTTATGAGCACCCTGAAGATGCTGCGTATGTCCACCCCCGAGTGATAGTGAAAGCGTATGTCTTCTGTGGCCAGCAGGGCGTTGACGATGTTGGGTGACAGTTCCTCAAATTGGACATTGGAACGGTTGTGGATATAAAAAGTGCCCATCAGCTCCCCATCTGCCGAATAGATCTCGCTGGCCAGGTTGCTTCTTGGATTTTCAAGTTCCTCAAAGGATGGCATGAAGCCCCAGAGGCCCGCCGATATGGTGAAAAACAAGAGTAATGCCAGTACGGGAGGCGTGGAGAAGAGCAGCCAGAACCAAAGGGTGTATCGATTTTTTTTCGACTTCTTTTTTGTCATAAGGATGAAGGTGACTTGTAAAAAAAAACGCAGCGGGGCGCCTTTTATTATTTTTTTTCAATCCGGATGCCCACCTCAGAGATCCCTACCAGCACTTCGTAGCGCATTCCGTGACAAATGCTGAAGCGATAGGTGCCGCCGTAAGGAAACCACACATCGTCGCGGAAGAGGAAACGGTTCGAGCGTATGTTCCCGATCCCGCTGCCAGTCCAGCGACCGCGCCGGTCGGCCAGGATGCAGGCGATGGTGTCGCGCAGCAGCATGTCGTCGGGAAAGTCGATGTCCAGGAAGATAAACAGGTTGCTGTAAGCGTAGTCCGTGGTATTGCGCACGTCCAGGTACAGCCTGTGCAAAGAGAGGCTGTCGTATATTTCCGCTTCAAGGTGGATGCAGTCCCGGTAGTGCCAGCCTTCGGAGGGCAGGGTTTGTTGCTCCTGGAATACGACATCGGACCGGCAGCCCTGGCAAAACAGCAGTAAGGCCGGGAGACCTGATAATAGCAAATGCCGCAATGCTTTCATGGAAGTGGTATAAGAACTAATTTGCGCTGGCTTTTTTGCCGCTGAAGCCCCTCTTTTTTCTCCTCCTGCCTTTTTTCTTTTTCTGTGGCTTGTCAAAACGGGTGAGGCTGTCTTCCAGGCTGTTGTCTGACGGCAGTCCTTGCTGGGTATCCGTATCAAGGGCTTCTGTGCCATCCAGGAGCTCTTCAGGCTGCTGGTTGTTGGCATTCATGGCGATGATTTCCTGCACCCGTTGCACACTGAGTACGATCATCTGCCCGGGGTGATCCTTGTAAGAATAAGCCATCTGTCCCTTCAACACATCCGTTTTCTGGCAGATGGCTACCCCCTTTTTTGTTGCCAGCTCTGTCTCCGTGTCCGGAAAACCCTTCAGCAGGTCCTGGTAACAATGGTTTTCGTAGTTGATGCAGCACTTCAGCTTGCTGCACTGGCCGGCCAGCTTTTGCGGGTTCAATGACAGCTGCTGGGTTCGTGCGCTATTGGTGGAGACGGAGCGAAAACGGGTCAGCCAGGTGGCGCAGCACAGCTCGCGTCCACATGAACCAATGCCTCCCAGTCGACTGGCCTCCTGGCGCATACCTATCTGCCGCATCTCGATGCGTACACCAAAGGCATCTGCCAGCACCCGAATGAGTTCACGAAAGTCTACCCTGTCGTCGGCGGTATAGTAAAAAATGGCCTTGGTTCGGTCGCCCTGGTACTCCACGTCACTGATCTTCATTTCCAGGTTCAGCGAGCGGGCGATATCGCGCGAGCGGTACATGGTTGAATCCTCCTGCCTGACGGCAGTGACCCATTTTTCAATGTCCGACACCTTGGCCTTACGGTATACCCGCTTTAACTCATCATCGGTCAGCTTGGGCTGTTTGCTCTTCATCTGGAGCTTGACGATCTCACCGGTCAGGGTGACAATGCCAATGTCGTGGCCCGGGGATGCCTCCACGGCGACGATATCACCGGTTTGCAGATCCATGTCGGGCGACGCACGGAAAAAGTCTTTCCGGCTGTTCTTGAACCGCACTTCCACAATGTTCGAAGAGGAGTATGACTCTGCGGGCTTTATGTGCTGCAGCCAGTCGAAGCTGTCCAGCTTATTGCAGGAGTGCCTGAACACGTCCAGCTGGCGTGTGTGTGGCTGTGGCGCGCAATGGCAGCCCCTGGATAAAAATGGTTGTTGATGGTCCTTTTCCAAAACAAAAGAATTAGCTGGCAAAATGAACTGGCGGTGCATCCTAAATGCAGCCGTCCAGCCCTGCAAAGGTAGCAAAAATTCGGATGTTTGCCGGTCAGGCGCTTTGGCGCATCAGCCTGTGAAGTGTGAATGAAAGGTCTGTAAACAAGATCTTTGCATTGGCGTTGCGCTCCAGGTGCAGGATGCCCTGGTTGAAGGAGTCCACAATCTGCAGGGCATTGCCATGGTTCACGAAGGGGGAGAATTTGTGGATAAAATCCTCCTCTTCGCCCTCAATGCGGATCAGCTCTCCTGCACCGTAGTTATTTAGCAGGCACATCCTGAACATTTTCAGCCCATACTGAAAAAATGATTTTTGTTTTTCCCGGCCGGACTGGGCCGTGCTTTCCACCCACTTGATGATCCTGGCCGCATCCCCCTTGTAGCAGGAGCGCATCCACTCCCTGAAGGACTCGAAGTCGGCCAGCTGCTCTTCGTCCTGCTGGTATATCCTGAGTGACTCAGAGAGGGCGCCGCCTGTCAGGAAGGCCAGGTGCTGCGCAGTTTTGGCCTCAACACCATATCGCTCAACCAGGGTTCGGACCAGCGATGCCTCGTCCGGCAAGGGAAGCTTGATCACCTGTGTGCGCGACAGAATGGTGTTCAGGATGCGGTCCCTGTTTTCAGACACCATCAAAAACAGGGTGTTTCCGGGTGGCTCCTCCAACACCTTCAACAGCTTTGGAGCCGCTGCGTAGAAAAGCTTTTCCACCATGTAGATCAACACGATGCGATAAGGGCTCTCATAGCTCTTTACACCCAGTGCCCGGATGATGTCGTTGCAGTCCTCCGCATTGATGAAAGCCTGCTTGTTCTCCACACCCAGCTTGTTGAGCCACTGGAAGTGGGTAAAATAGGGGCTGTCCAGTAACTGCTCCCGCCATCGTGCCATGAACAGCTTGCTGCTGACATCTTTCTTATGCTCCTGGTTGGGTGCCGTGGGAAAGAAAAAATGCAGGTCGGGATGGATCAGCTTGTCCATCTTTAGACAAGCGGGACACTTGCCACAGGCATCCTGCTCGCCCCGGTCGCGACACTGAATATAGCCCGCAAAAGCCAGGGCCAGGGCCAGGGCACCGGTGTCGTTGGTGCCCAAAAACAATTGTGCGTGCCCGATCCGCTTTTGATTGACGTGCTGTATCAGTCGCTGCTTAATCTGCTTGTGACCAATGACATCTGAAAATTTCATGGGAAAGCGAAGTGTTTCTTCCTGTGCCTTGTTATTGGACAAATATACGTGAAATAAATTGCGCTTGAAACAGTTTTATTCAATCGGTGAGCGTGAGCTCACCACCGCAACCCTCAACACCCAGTAAAGAAAGCCTGGTGGTGGCTCGGTTCATGGGAAAGCGAAGCGGCTCCCATTACCATCTGATCAGTGCAAAACCACCCGGATTGACAAACCGATTGTAACCAGGATGTGAACAAAGACGTATACCAGGGTGTTCCTTTTGTCGTTATGCTAACATAGGTTTTTCGTCCGAAAGGATAAATGCTTGTTTTACAGCTTGTTTTAAAATCAGGCATATTGAGAAACATTTTGTACCTTTGCGGACTTTTTATGAACGAATTCACTGCTTCATGAGCAAACAACGAAGAAGACATTTCCTGTTCGTTGCCATTCCCCTCCTGATCATTGCTGTTGTAGTTTCCATCCTCCGTTTCGACGCCGGGGATGACTTTCAGGCGGTGGAGGCGCAGGATCATGTGTACGATC
>SKNE01000293.1 GCA_007120675.1 Bacteroidales bacterium | reverse complement strand
TTGGATAGACACCCTAAACCAGCGCTTGTATGGCATTTGACACCATCATTGAATTACAGGATGTCTCCGTCTTCCAGAAGAACATCCTGGTACTGTCCAATGTGTCTCTGAGCATTGAACGGGGACAGTTTTGTTACCTGATTGGCCGGACCGGTTCAGGGAAAAGCAGCCTGCTGAAAATACTCTACGCCGACCTGCCCATGGTTGACGGTTTCGGCCGTGTGGCCGGCACCGATTTGCTGGGCATCAGGGACAGGGAGATCCCTTTCCTGCGCCGGAAGATCGGTATTGTGTTCCAGGATTTTCAGCTGTTGAACGACCGCACCGTGAAGGAGAACCTCCTGTTTGTGATGCGGGCCACCGGCTGGCGGGATAAGATCGCCATGGAGGAGCGCATGGAGGATGTGCTGGAAAAGGTGGGACTGAGCACCAAAAGTTTTAAGATGCCGCACCAGTTGTCGGGTGGTGAGCAGCAGCGGGTGGTGATTGCCCGTTCGCTGATCAATGATCCGGATGTGATCCTGGCCGACGAGCCCACCGGCAACCTGGACCCCGAGACCAGCGAGGGGATCATGCAGCTGATGTTTGACATCAGCACCAGTGGCAGGGCGGTGCTGATGGCCACCCACGACTACAGCCTTTTCGGTAAGTTCCCGGCGCGGACCTTCAAGTGCGAAGGGGGCAGGCTGTCAGAAATAAACCGGCCGTAAACGGCATCCACCTGTTTCTCTTCCTTCTCCCAGCACAGCTCCCTGGCGGCCTCCAGGCTGTGGGTGTGCCAGCGCTTCCAGCGATCCTTGTCCGATAACATCTCTTGAATGCAGGTGGCGATGTGCGCAGGCTCATGGTTCACGGCAATGAGTCCTGTATCATACTTTTTTACGATGTTCACCAGCTCCGGCAGACTGGAGCAGAGCTGGGGCACCCCGGCCATGATATAATCGAATAACTTATTGGGCAAACTGTAGCGGTGGTTGATATTGGTGTCCTTATCCAGGGAGACACCCACCTTTGCATGCAGTGTATACTCATACAACTCATCGGGCGGCATTTTGTCCAGGAAAAGCACCCTTTCTCCCAGATCCCATGTGCTGGCCATCCGTTTCAGCTTGGGGACCACATCGCCCGAGCCGATGAATAGCAGGAGCGCGTGCCTGATCCCAAACTCAGGACGCATGGCTTCCAGGAGTTCCTCCGCCCCCCTGTCCACATTGATCCCCGTTCCCTGCATGAGAATGATGTCCAGGTGCGAAGGCAGGCTCAGCTCGTCGGCCGGTATGAACCCCCTGGGTGGCTTGTACCTGGGCAGGTTCCTGATCACATAGGGCTTCACCCCGTATTCTTCGCGGTAGAGCCTTGCCATGGACTGGTTAACCGTGATCATCAGGTCCTGCCGCGGCAGCAGGAATCGCTCCAGGCTTTTCCATACCCTGTGAACAGGGGGCCGTGATATCACTTCAGCCGTACCGGTAAAATATTCATGCGCATCGTAGACCAGGGGCTTTCGCCGGATCCGTGCGCACAGGTAGTTCGCCGGCAGGCTGTCCAGGTCATTGCTGTGGTAGATGTCGCGCCGCCTGAACAAGAGGTAAAAAAATAGCCTGATATTGTATTCTGCGTAGAAGAGGAATTTCTTCTGGAAGCACATGGGCAGGCGGTTCACCCGTGCATAATCCGGGTCAAATGGCTTGCTGTCGCTCCGTCTGACACCGGTGATGAACACGCGGAAACCCATCCTGTGCAGGCTTTGCGCCATTTTGTTGACGCGCTGGTCGGTGAGCACATCGTTGGTGACCGAAAGGTGTACACTTTTCATGCTGACGCTTCTTTCGGTGGTGGCTCCTTGCCTGCTCCCTTCCTCGTTAACCGGGATATGCGAATGTTCAGGTAGGCGAAGAGCACGGTCATGAAGGGACTGATGAGGTTGAAGAATGCATAGGGGAGAAAGGCCAGGGTGGGCACGCCCAGGACGGCCGATTGTGTTGCACCGCAGGTGTTCCAGGGCACCAGGACCGAGGTCACCGTCCCGCTGTCCTCCAGTGTGCGGCTCAGGTTTTGGGGACTCAGTCCGCGTTTCTTATAAGTGTCTGCGAACATGCGTCCCGGCACCACGATGGCCAGGTACTGGTCGCTGGCGGTGATGTTAAAAAACAGGCAGGTGCCCGCCGTGGATGCGACCAGTGAGCCTGTGTTGTGCGCCAGCTTGATCACCGATTGGGTGATCCTCTGCAGGAGGCCGCTGGACTCCATGATGCCTCCGAATATCATGGCACAGATGATGAGCCATACGGTATTGAGCATTCCGCTCATCCCGCCTGTCTGCAGCAGGCTGTTGACCATTTCGTGATCGGTGACCACAGAGATATTGGTGTACATGGCTTTCATGACGGCCATATAGGCTGCTACGGCGAACGGATCTTCCACGCCACTCACCTGGTAGACGATATGGGGCTGAAATATCAGGGCGAAAATGCCACCCGCCAGTGTTCCGGCAAGCAGGGCCGGCAGGGCCGGCACCTTGCGGATGATCAGGGTGATCACCAGTGCGGGCACCAGGAACAGCAGGGGACTGATGCGAAAGGTGTCGTCGATGGCGGTCAGTACAGGTTGGATATCATTGATGGCTCCGTCCTGCGCGCGGGTCAGTCCGATGACCATGAAGATGATCAGTGCAATGGAGATGGAGGGGACGGTGGTCCATGCCATATAGCGGATATGGGTAAACAGGTCTGTGCCGGCCATGGCAGGGGCCAGGTTGGTGGTATCAGACAGCGGCGACATCTTGTCACCAAAGTAGGCTCCCGATATGATGGCGCCGCCAATGATGCCTTCCGGTATTCCCAGGGTGCGGCCAATGCCCAGCAGGGCCACCCCCAGGGTGGCCACCGTGCTCCAGCTGCTGCCGGTAGCCAGGGATACGATGGCACTTACCACGCAGGCTGCCACCAGGAAGATGGTGGGGTTCAGTATCTGGAGTCCGTAATAGATCATGGAGGGGACGATCCCGCTGAGCAGCCAGGTGCCTGCCAGTGACCCGATCAGGAAGAGGATCAGGATGGCCGACATGGCCGATCCGATTGCTTTGACGATCCCCTTGTGCAGGGTTTCCCAGCGGTGTCCGATCCGGATGGCCACCAGCGCTGCCACGGCGGCAGAGAGTATCAGCACCATCTGGTTGGATCCCCCCAGGGCGTCATCCCCAAAGATGAACACATTGACAGATATCAGCAAGGTGAGAAAAACAACGGGAATCAGTGCCTCGTAAAGTTTTGGTCTCCTGGTGGTCTGGGGCATGGGGCGGGGGTTTAGCCATTCTTTGTTGGTCCATGGACGTCAATTGCTGCCATGTCCCTGCCAATTGGTGGTGTAAAATAAATGGTTTTTTTTGTGATGGACAAGATAAGGGCCATCTTTGTGGACAAATCGTGTGGCAGGTGATCCTCCCCGTTACCTGGTGAGTCTCATGAAATGGGCCTCTATCCCTTTGTCCCCGGCAAATTCCTGGGCAATGGCATGGTGGGCGGCCCGCAGGTACTCCCCGCTGTCTTGTGCCCGCTTGATCTGGCAGAACAGGTGTTCGCCATGGGCAAACAGTCCGGACAGGTAGTGCCAGAGGGCTTTCATCCAGCCAATCTGTCTTTTTTCAGGGAAGATATGCCCTTTTGCGTGCTCCCAAAGGCTTCTGTGAAAGGCTTCGAGACCCTCCCTCTTCTTGTTATCGGAGATAAAGTGTCCCCGGATCTCACGGGCTAAAAAGGGGTTGATGAGTGCACCGCGTCCAAGCATCCAGTGCCGCTGACCAGGAAGGAGTTCCTGTAGCTTCTTCAGCCGCCCGGCATGATAGATGTCCCCGTTGTATACCAGGGGGTGTGCCGAGTGCTTCAAACACTCTTTGAAGGCCTCTGCCCGGGCTTTGCCCCTGTATAGCTGCTTCCCCGTGCGCGGGTGCAGGATGATGTGCTTGATGGGGTATTGGTTGAATACCGGGAGGATACGCAGGATTTCGCCGGGCTCAGTCTTGCCGAGCCTTGTCTTGACCGACAGCCGGGGCTTTAGTTCCCTGCACACCTTGTCGAGAATCCGCTCTATTTCTTCGGGATGGGGGAGGAGCCCACAACCCCTTTTTTTGTTGGCGATACGTGCAAAAGGACAGCCCAGGTTCCAGTTCAGCTCGTCGTAGCCTCTTTCATACAGGGCATTGCCCAGCAGGATGATCTCATCGGCCCTGTTGCTGATGAGCTGGGGAATGGTGGTTGTCCCGCCGTCATTTGCAGCGGGCAGGTCAACCAGTTTGGAAGGGTGGATGCTGGTTGTCCCCGTTCCGCTGATGAAGGGTGCGTAATAGCTGTCATATCCGCCAATGTGCCTGGCCAGCGCCTGCCGGTAGGCCTTCAAACTTAATCCCCGAAAGGGGGCCATCATCAGAACGGGCTGCATGCTATTGAGTGGGTGTGAGGGCAAATATACGCGATTTTTTTTTGGCGCGAAGCACCAGGGAATTCCTTCGCTTTAGCCGGGGTGGTGGACCGGCACATAAAGAAACGATGCCTGCCCGGTCAGGTCCGGACAGGCATCGTTCAGTGGGGGGCTGGTGGCTTAGAAAGCGGCGCCAGCCAGTACAAGCGCTACAATGGAAACCAGTTTGAGCAGGATGTTCAGCGAAGGCCCGGACGTGTCCTTCAGCGGATCACCCACCGTGTCGCCCACTACGGAAGCCTTATGGGCTTCGGATCCTTTACCGTACACTTTTCCGTTGTGCTCAAGGCCTTTTTCAATCAGTTTTTTGGCGTTGTCCCATGAGCCTCCGGCGTTGGACTGAAGGATGGCCAGCAGCACACCTGATACGGTGACACCCGCCAGCAGTCCGGCCAGGGCTTCGGCACCCAGGGTAAGGCCGGTGATGACCGGCACGGCCACGGCGATCACGCCGGGCAGGATCATCTGGCGCAGGGCTGCACGGGTAGAGATGGTCACACAGCGTCCGTAATCGGGGCTTCCTTCAGCTGCTTCCAGTAGATCCCTGTCTTCCTTGCTCCATTCGGACACCTCCTTGCCATCATTTTTCTTCATGACAGCCAGGGCCAGGTTCAGGGGCTTGATATTGGCAAACTGGTAGCGAACCTCTTCGATCATTGACTGCGCCGCATCGCTGACGGCCTTAATGGTCAAAGCACTGAATACGTATGGCAGGAGGGCACCAACAAAGACGGTGGCAATCACAAAGGGCTTTGACACGTCGATGGAGGTGATGTTGGCTGCTGTCATGTAAGCGCCAAAGAGGGCCAATGCCGTTAGGGCGGCGGAGCCGATGGCAAATCCCTTGCCGATGGCAGCGGTGGTATTGCCTACGGCATCCAGTTTGTCGGTACGCTCCCTTACTTCAGGCGGCAGCTCGGCCATTTCGGCAATGCCTCCGGCATTGTCAGAAACGGGGCCATAGGCATCGACCGAAAGCTGAATGCCCAGGTTCGACAACATGCCCACCGCCGCGATGGCGATGCCGTAGAGGCCGGCCAGGTGGAATACCACCATGATGGCTGCAGCGATTGTCAGGATGGGGATGATGGTGGACAACATACCGATTCCCAGTCCGGATATGATGTTGGTGGCTGTGCCCGAGGTGGATTGCCTGGCAATGATGCGCACAGGCAGGTAGTTGGTACCGGTGAAAAACTCGGTGGCATAACCGATGATCAGTCCGGCCACCAGCCCGATGAAGGAGGCCATGAATATGTTGAAGGAGCTTACGGTTCGTTCAATTCCGCCATAGAGCTGGTCCACGAAGGTGATGCTTTCAGGCAGAATGTTCGTTATCAGTATGTAGGAGAATATGACCATGATCAGGGAGGAGACCAGCTGGGCCACATTGAGTGCGTTCTGCGGGTTGCCGCCTTCCTTCACCCTGATGAAAAAGGTTCCGATGATGGAGGCGATGATGCCGGCACCGGCAAGGAAGAGGGGCAGTACAATGGGGGAGAGGCCGCTGAAGGCGTCGGTATAGGTTGCCGTAAGCATCGTGGCACCCAGCACCATGGCAGCAATCATAGAGCCAACGTAAGACTCAAAGAGGTCGGCTCCCATCCCGGCCACGTCGCCCACGTTATCGCCCACGTTATCGGCCACCGTGGCGGGGTTCAGCGGGTGGTCTTCCGGTATTCCGGATTCAACTTTTCCTACCAGGTCGGCACCAACATCTGCCGCCTTGGTGAAGATGCCACCGCCTACGCGTGCAAAGAGGGCAATGGATGAAGCGCCAAAGGAGTAGCCGGTCACGACGGTCAAAACCCTGTTCACGCTGGCGATACTCTCTACACCAAAGAGGTGGGCGTAAACGATGAAGAGGATGCTGAGACCCAGGATCCCCAGTCCAACCACGCTAAGTCCCATGACGCTGCCGCCGGCAAAAGCAATTCGCAGGGCAGGGTTCAAACCGGTGCGTGCTGCGTGGGTAGTGCGGACATTGGCTTTTGTTGCGATGCGCAGTCCGATGAAACCCGCCAGTCCGGAGCTAAGGGCACCCATGATGAAGGATACGGCCACCAGGGGCGAGGATTCTTCCGTGCCGGTAGCCACTGCCAGGAGCACGGCGATGGAGATCACGAAGATGGATAAGATCTTATACTCTGCCTTGATAAAGGCCATGGCCCCATCAGAAATATAACCGGCGATCTTTATCATCTTGTCGCTGCCCTTGTCTTGCTTTTTGATCCAAAGGGCTTTGGAAACGGTGAAAAGGATAGCCAGGAGGCCAATTACGGGGATGAGATACAGGTAAAGGTTGTCCATGATAAAATTGAGTGATTTAATGGTTTGAATTGAATTGTTTGTTCAGGAAACAATCATTTTAAAAAAAAGTTTATGGTGCATTGAATTATTTTGATCATTTTTTGATTCACTTGATTTAAGGTACTGTTTTGGGCAATTGCCTTATCTTTGGTTAGTTTTTAGCCAGCCACCAATTGTTGACCCCATGCGCACAGAAAAAGATTTTCTTGGAGAGGTTTCATTGCCTTCTGACGCCCTGTATGGTATCAATGCCTGGCGCTCATCCCGGAATTTTCCCGTCGAATCGCCCTTTCACAGGGAGTGGTACTGCTCCATGGCCCTGGTAAAAAAGGCCTGCTATCGTTGCATACAGTCTTTTTACTCGGCGGCAAGGGCAGGTTTTCCGGATGAGAAGCTGCCTGCCGGGATGGAAGATATGGAGGTGTTCTCCCTGCTGGAGGCTGCTGCCGATGAGATGGTCGAAGGGAAACATTTTGACCATTTTATTGTGCCTGCCTTGCAGGGGGGGGCGGGGACATCCATCAATATGAATGTCAACGAGATCCTGGCCAATGTGGCCTTACAAAAAATGGGTTTGCCCGCAGGGCGGTATGACCGGATCGACCCATTCAGGCATGCCAATCTTTTCCAGAGCACCAACGATGTGGTGCCAAGCGCGCTAAAGCTGGCTGTCATGCAGTTGCTCCACGAGTTGGAGGAGGGGATCAACCTCCTTCGGTCATCCGTTGAAGGGCAGGAGAAGCGTCACCGCAACAGCCTGCGTATTGCCTATACGCAAATGCAGCAGGCCCTGCCATCGTCTTATGGCATGCTCTTCAGCGCTTACAGTGACGCTTTCTCGCGCGACTGGTGGAGGGTCTCAAAGTGTTTTGAACGGATCAAGGTGGTCAACCTGGGCGGGGGCGCCACGGGCAGTGGCATGGCCTTGCCCAGGTATTACGTGATGGAGGTTGTTCCCCATTTGCAAAAGCTGACAAATCTGCCCGTCACCCGCAGCGAAAACCTAACGGATACCACCCAGAACCTGGACGCCCTGGTGGAGGTGCATGCCATTTTAAAGGCGCATGCCGTCAACCTGGAGAAGGTGGCTGCGGACCTTCGCCTGCTTTCTTCGGACTTGACGGGGCAGGCGGAATTATCCATACCCCAGAGGCAAACCGGAAGCAGCATCATGCCGGGTAAAGTCAATCCGGTTGTGCCGGAATTTGTCGTCAGCACGGCGCATAAGGTTTACAGCAATGATATGTTGATCACCTCGCTGTGCGGCCAGGGGAGTGCGGACCTGAACCCCTATCTTCCCACAATTGGCCATGCCATGATCGACAGCCTGAAGTCGCTGATTGCCGCCTGCAAAACGTTGCACGGCAACTTGTTGAAGGATCTTGTCGTCCGCAGTGAGGGAGCCCGTGACAAGCTTTTGTACAGTGTGTCCCTAACCACGGCGCTGATACCCCATATTGGCTACAGTAAGGCGCTCAGCCTGGCAGAACATATGAGGGAGAAGGGATGCAGCCTGCCCGAAGCCAATGAGGCGCTGGGACTGCTGTCTCGGGAGCGCCTGGATTATCTTCTGAAACCGGAGAACCTGCTCAAGCTTGGTTATTCACTGAAAGACCTGCGGTAAAAAAAACAGGGTCGCCTTTGCGGGGACCCTGTTTGCGCTAAATTCATCAACATCGCGGGGCAATACCTGCATTCGTCAGCTGACAGGTACTGCGAGCGGTGGCCCTACCGGACTTGCAGGGAGATGGTCCTCTGACCCTGGTCAAAGCCAATCTGGATCAGGTACAAACCGGAAGCCAGGTCGCTGATATCCAGCTTGTACTCTCTGCCACCGGCCTGCACCGACTGCATGAGATGTCCGCTCATGTTGTAAAGCCTGATTTCGTTCATTCTCTCCCCCCCCTGGATGGTTACCTGGTGGCTTGCCGGGTTGGGGAATACGTTCAGGGCCGGCAGTCCGTCCACCTCATCAATGCCCACAGAGAATTCAAATATGGCGTGCACGGTGGTGTTTGCCAAGATATTGGATAGCATATAGGAGTCCATCGCGCCCATGCTGTGACCGTTGATCAGGACATCCGCCACGTGGTGATCCTGGTGGGGGATGAACTCGATCAGCAGGTTGCTTCCGTGGTTGACCGTCACCACCCCGTCGGGATCGACATCTCCGTTGCCCTCTGAAGTGATGGTCACCTCATAGGTATGGATGGCAAAGTCCACATGGATGGTGGCATCGGCCGACACAGACTCAAATGTATAGGTATCGACCACGCCAATGCTTTCTCCGTTCACCTGCA
>SKNE01000104.1 GCA_007120675.1 Bacteroidales bacterium | reverse complement strand
GCAGGGCTTCGTACCTGCTGACCTGCCAGGGTGTGCTATAGTGGTTTTCCAGTTCTTCTTTCATATGCCATTGCGGGCCTGTAGCGGGAATGCGCCAGGTGGAGATGCTCCGTCTACAGCAAGCCGCACCAGCACAAAGGTAGGAAAAAACAACGAACACCATAAAAAAAGCCTCTGCGGTTCCCCTGTATTTCTGCCCGGCGGCATCATTCCTGCCGGGGCATCATTCCTGCCGGGGGGCATCATTTCTGCCGGGGGCATCATTCCTGCTGGTGGCATCATTCCTGCCACGGGGTCATCCTACCTTGCAGGGCATCGCGCTTGCTTGGCCGGGCGTCATTCTTGCTCAGCAGGGCATCACGCTTACTTAGCGGGGGATCGTTCCTCCGTGCCCGGTCTGATCGCCCCTTGTCCGGCGCGTCCCGCTCCCGGCATTGTCAGGAATAATTGGTATTTTTGCAAAAATTTGCTTGCTATGTTTGACAACCTGAACGATAAACTGGAGAAGGCATTCAAAGTGCTGAAGGGACAGGGCCACATTACCGAGATCAATGTGGCGGAGTCGCTGAAGGAGGTACGCCGTGCGCTGGTGGATGCCGATGTGAACTTTAAGATCGCCAAGCAGTTCACCGAGCGAGTGAAGGAAAAGGCCATGGGAAGGGACGTGCTGCGGGCCGTATCGCCGGGACAGCTGATGGTGAAGGTGGTGCACGAGGAGCTGACCCAGCTCATGGGGAGCACCCACGAGGAGCTTAACCTGAAGGGGAGTCCGGCCATCGTGCTCATCGCGGGACTGCAGGGTAGCGGTAAGACCACCTTCTCGGCCAAACTGGCCAACTTTTTGAAGTCCAAAAAGGGCAAAAAGGTGTTGCTGGTGGCTGGCGACGTATACCGTCCTGCCGCCATCGATCAGCTCAAGGTGCTGGGAGAGCAGACCGGGGTGGAGGTATACACGGAGGATGGGGTAAAGGACCCGGTGGGTATTGCCAAACGTGCCCTTTCCCACGCCAAGACCATGGGCCACCAGGTGGTGGTGGTGGATACGGCGGGCCGTCTGGCCATCGACCAGGAGATGATGAATGAGATCGCTTCGCTGAAAGAGGCCCTCAGGCCCCAGGAGACCCTTTTTGTGGTGGATGCCATGACGGGACAGGACGCGGTGAACACTGCCAAGGCCTTTAATGAGCGGCTGGACTACGAAGGGGTGGTGCTCACCAAGCTGGACGGCGACACCAGGGGTGGTGCCGCCCTCACCATCCGGTCGGTGGTGGATAAGCCCATCAAGTTTGTGGGGATAGGGGAGAAGGTGGACGCCCTGGATGTGTTCCATCCGCGAAGGATGGCCGACAGGATACTGGGCATGGGCGACATCGTGTCGCTGGTGGAGAAGGCGCAGGAGCAGTTCGATGAGGAGGAGGCGCGGAAGCTGCAAAAGAAACTGGCCAAAAACCAGTTTAACTTCAACGATTTTCTTTCCCAGCTGCAGCAGATCAAAAAGATGGGCAATGTAAAGGATTTGATGGGGATGATCCCCGGCATGGGCAAGGCCATCAAGGACATGGACCTGGACGATGATGCCTTCAAGGGCATTGAGGCCATCATCTACTCCATGACCCCCGCCGAGCGGGAGAATCCAGCCATCCTCAACGGCAGCAGGCGCAAGCGGATCGCCAACGGCGCGGGCTCCGACATCCAGGAGGTGAACCGCCTGATCAAGCAGTTTGAGGACACCCGCAAGATGATGCGGATGGTCTCCACGGGCGGAGGCAAGAGCAAGATGGCGAACATGATGCGCAACATGCAGCGAATGAAAAGGTAAGGGGCTTAGGCTGACCCGGCCGGATCCGGGGTTGCACCCTGGCTGGCTTTGGACCACTCGCAGTGGCCCCACCATTCAAACGAAACACCTAAACAGAACAGATATGAACCTGATCGACGGAAAACAGATTTCAGCAACCATCAAAGATGAGATAGCCAATGAGGTAAGGCGCATCATCGACCAGGGCGGCAAGGTGCCGCACCTGGCAGCCATCCTGGTGGGAGAGGATCCGGCCAGTGAGACCTATGTGAGCAGCAAGGCCAGGGCCTGCAAACAGGTGGGGTTCGACTCCTCCACCTACCGCTTTCCCGCCGACGTGACGGAAGAGGAGTTACTGGAAGCGGTTGCCTTCATCAATAACGATCCGGAGGTTGACGGACTCATCGTACAGCTGCCACTGCCTGAGCACATTGACAACCAGAAGGTGATCCAGCACATCGTCCCTGAAAAGGACGTGGATGGCTTTCATCCGGTCAATGTGGGCAGGATGACCATTGGCCTTCCCTCCTACGTGTCGGCTACACCTTACGGCATCATGGAGCTGATGATGCGCAGCCGCATCGAAACAAAGGGGAAGCACTGCGTGATCCTGGGGCGCAGCAACATCGTAGGCAAGCCCATGAGCCTGCTCATGGCGCGCAACGAGGAGCCAGGCAATGCCACGGTGACCGTTTGTCACAGCAAGACAAAGAACCTGAAAGAGATGGCCGCTTCGGCAGATATCCTCATCGTGGCCATCGGACAGCCGGAATTTGTGACGGCCGATATGGTGAAAGAGGGGGCGGTGGTGATCGATGTGGGGATCCACAGGGTGCCGTCCGACAAGACCAAGTCCGGCTTCAGACTCATCGGCGATGTGCGCTTCGACGAGGTCTCCAGGAAAGCTTCACACATCACGCCGGTACCCGGGGGTGTCGGTCCCATGACCATCGTGTCCCTCCTGATGAACACCCTCAAGGCATCCCGGAAAGAAATCTACGGATAAGTTGGCCGGCTGCGATTTGATACACCTGGATCCGGCTGAGCGCTCGCAGCTCAGCGAAGGGCTCCTGCTGCCTGTGATGGAGATGTTCTACTCGATTCAGGGCGAGGGTTTTAACACGGGCAAGCCGGCGGCCTTTTTGCGTATTGGCGGTTGCGATGTGGGATGCCACTGGTGCGATGTGAAAGAGGCCTGGGATGCTTCCATCCATCCCCTTACCAGGCTGCAGGACATCATTGATTACGTCGTTGCCTTCCCCGCCAGGGCGGTGGTGGTCACCGGCGGCGAACCGCTGAACTACAACCTGGAATCCCTTTGCCGGCAGCTCAGGGAGCGGTCCATGACCTTGTTCCTGGAGACCTGCGGGGCCTACCCGTTGAGCGGACACTTTGACTGGATTTGCCTTTCTCCCAAGAAAAACATGGCGCCGCGACCGGACATGCTGGACATGGCCCACGAGCTGAAGGTGATCATCCACGACGACAGCGACTTTGCGTGGGCCGAGGAGAATGCGGCCCGGGTAGGGGCGGACTGCCAGCTTTTTTTGCAGTCTGAATGGAGCCGGTACAATGAAATGGGTCCGAAAATCGTAGACTATGTAAAGGAGCACCCCCAGTGGATGATCTCACTGCAGGCCCACAAATTCATGAAGATCCCCTGATTTTGGGGGTCGCCTGCTAGCGGGGTGCGCATTGTTGCCGCTGATACCGGCTGGGGCGGGTCATGCGTTTGCGGGGTGCGCATTGTTGCCGCTGGGACTGGTTGGGGCGGGTCATCCGTTTGCGGGTTGCCCGTTATTGCCGTTGGGGCCGGCGGGGGTTGATCGACCATTTTCGGTGTGCCCGCTGTTGCCGCTGATACCGGCGGGGGTTGGTTGTCCGTTAGCGAAACACCCCTGTGCCAAAGCCTGGCTTCACCCTTTGATACATGATGATTCGCGTATACATAGCAATGGCTGTTTTCCTGGGATGCATGGACGGTGCAGCCCTGGCGGATGACGGACTGAGTAGCGGCAATCGCCGGGCCAGGCGCGCCTATGAACGCGCCATGGAGGCCTGGAGGCTCTACGATCACCAGGCGGCCCTGTATGAGCTGGAGCGCGCCACGGAGAGGGACCCGGATTTCCTGGAGGCCCACCTGATGATGGGGGAGATCCACTATTCCCGCGGAGACTATGGTGCTTCCATAGCACCCTACCGCCGCGTGGTGGAGCTGGATGACCGCTTCTTTCCGGCTGCCCGCTATTACCTTGGAAGGGCGTTGTACCGGACGGGCAACTACGTGGAGTCGGTGGAGGTGCTCACCCTGCTGCTTCAACTAAATGGGGTGGGGGAAGATTTGCAGGCAAGGGCTGCCGACATCAAGGGGCGGGCCATTTTTGCCTGTGAGGCGGTGAACAACCCCGTGTCCTTCGAAGCGGTCAATGCCGGGGCGGCCATCAACAGCCAGCACGCCGAGTACAGCCCTTCCCTCACGGCCGACGAACAAAGCCTGGTATTCACCCGGAAAAAGCCCCGCTTTCCTGGCGCCACGGATCTGCAGCGCGATTTTTATGAGGACTTCTACATCAGCCACCGGCGTGATGGAGAATGGACAACGGCGGTGAACATGGGCGCACCCCTGAATACGGCCGACAACGAGGGGGCGCAGAGCCTCACGGCCGACGGCCGCCATATGTATTTTACCGCCTGCAACAGGCCCGACGGCATGGGCTCGTGCGATATCTACCATGCCCGCCGGGAGGGGGACACCTGGAGCCGTCCCCGCAACATTGGCCCCCCCGTGAACAGCCGTGCGTGGGAGTCGCAACCCTCCATATCGGCCGACGGCAACACCCTCTATTTTGCCAGCAACAGGGAGGGAAGCATTGGTCCCATGGACATCTGGAAAAGTACCCGCGGGGACGATGGCACGTGGAGCAGTCCGGTGAACCTCGGCGAGCCCGTGAACACCACGGGCCATGAGATGTCGCCCTTCATACACCACGATGGCCGAAGCCTCTATTTTGCATCGGACGGACACAAGGGGATGGGAGGGCTCGATCTGTTCGTGAGCCGCCTGGGTGAGGACGGACGGTGGACACCCCCGGAGAATATCGGGTACCCCATCAACACCGTTGGCGATGAGTTTGCCATGGTGGTGGGTGCCTCCGGACGGCGCGCATGGTTTGCCTCTGACATGGAGGGGGGGTATGGGCGGACAGACCTGTATACCTTTGAATTGCATGAGGAGGTGCAGCCCCACCCCCACACCTTCATGCGGGGCATTGTTTATGATGCGGAGAGCGGAGAGCCCCTGGCTGCCCGCATTGAACTCATCGGACTGGACACCAATCACCTCATCACCTCATCCCTTTCCGACCCGGTGAAGGGCGACTTCCTGGTGGCCATCCCCATGGATAAAGACCTGGCACTGAACGTGTCGAAAGAAGGCTACCTGTTTTTCTCCGAGCATTTCAGCCATTCGGGCCTGCGCAGTCCGGCCGATCCCTACCTGCACGATATCGGCCTGGAAGCCATCAGGGAGGGCAGGGCCGTGGTGTTGCGCAACATCTTCTTTGAAACGGACAGCTACGCCCTGCATGAATCATCCCATGCTGAACTGGAAAAGCTGGTGCACTTCCTCCGGGACAACCCCGGCCTGGAGGTGGAGATCAGCGGGCATACCGACAGCACGGGGTCCTTCGATCACAACCTGCGACTCTCACAAAACAGGGCTGCCAGCGTACACCGTTACCTGGTGGAGCAAGGCGTTCCAGGGGGCAGGCTATCCTACCGTGGCTATGCCGACACCCAGCCCGTCGACACCAATGAGACGCCGGAGGGACGCGCCAGGAACCGGCGCACCGAATTCCGGGTGATCGGCGGCGGGCCATAGGCCTGTCGGGGGGAGCGGTCATTGTTAATAATTATTTCCTGTGAAATGGTTGTGAGCCCGTGAGGGAATGACTATTTTTGTTGTATGGAAAAGAAAGAGCAGGTTGTGCGCGAAAGTGCCGGGCGCAAGGGTAAAAAGCTGTTTTACAACCTTGATTACTCCGACCACGGCCGGGTGCCGCCCCAGGCCATCGACCTGGAAGAGGCGGTACTGGGCGCCATGATGCTTGAGCAAAACGCCCTCACCAACGTCATCGACATCCTCAAAGAGGAAACCTTTTACAAGGAGAGTCACCAGAAGATCTTCGCCGCCATCCATGAGCTGTTTGCTGCCGGCCAGCCGGTGGATATCCTGACGGTGACCGAGGCACTGAAGAAGAGTGGCGAGCTGGACATGGTGGGCGGTGCCTACACCATCTCCATGCTGACAAACCGGGTTGCCAGCTCGGCCAACGTAGAGTATCACGCACGCATCATCCTGCAAAAGTACCTCCAGCGGGAGCTCATCCGCATCAGCTCCGAGATCATCAAGGAGTCCTATGAAGACAGCAAGGACGTGTTCGACATCCTTGACAAGGCCGAAAAAGAGCTCTTTGCCGTGAGTGAGACCAACCTGCGGCGCAATTATGACGACATGCATTCGCTCATCAAGGAGGCCGTGAAGCAGATCGAGGGGGCCAAGAACCAGGATGGACACATCACCGGCATCCCCAGCGGCTTTGCCGACCTGGACAGGGTGACGGCAGGCTGGCAGAAGTCAGACCTGGTGATCCTGGCGGCCAGGCCGGGCATGGGGAAAACCGCCTTTGTACTCACCATGGCCCGCAACATGGCCGTCGATTTCAAAAAGCCCATAGCCATGTTTTCGCTGGAGATGGCCGGGGTACAATTGGTGACGCGCCTGATCAGCAGTGAAACGGAGCTGCCCGCCGACAAGCTCAAGCGGGGTCAGCTGGAACAATACGAGTGGGAGCAGCTCAACGCCAGGCTCAGCTCCCTCACCGATGCCCCCCTCTTTATCGATGACACCCCGGCACTGTCCATCTTTGAGCTGCGTGCCAAGTGCCGGCGGCTCAAGGCGCAGCACGACATCCAGCTGGTGATCGTTGACTACCTCCAGCTGATGACCACCGGCAGCGACAACCACAGGGGCAACAGGGAGCAGGAGATCAGCAACATCTCCCGGTCCATGAAAAGCCTGGCCAAGGAGCTGAATATTCCCGTGATCGCCATATCGCAGCTGAGCCGTGCCGTGGAAACGCGCGGCGGCTCCAAGAGACCCATCCTGTCTGACCTTCGCGAATCGGGTGCCATCGAGCAGGATGCCGACATGGTGCTCTTCATCTATCGTCCCGAATACTACCAGATCACCGAAGACGAACAGGGCAACTCCACGGAAGGCCTGGCGCAACTGATCATCGCCAAGCACCGTAACGGGGCCCTCAAGGACATTAACCTGCGCTTCATTCAGAACTTTGCCAAGTTTACCGAATATGAAGGAGTGAGCTATCCCGCTGACATTAAACCATCTGACACCTTTGATCCCGAGCAAAACACCCTCACCATCCCATCCAAAATGAATGACATGGACGATGATGAGGTGCCCTTCTGACAAACAATATTCAGCCTTCGCCAGTCGTTAGGATGGTGGCCGCTGGCCCGGGCAGGGGTTTGCCCCGGCAGGGGGTGGCCGCTGCCGGTGCGCGGTGGTTGCACGGCCCGGCGGCGGGAAAGAGTGAACATCTTTCGCAGGCCGTGTGTTGAACAAAGACCAAATACCAAACAAAGCACCTGTTGACATGAAGAAGATATTTCTCCACATCACACTGATTTTGCTGCCCCTGGTCTCCTTTGGGGCCCAGATACTGGTTCCCATGGACGCCTCCCAGCGTAATCACCTGAAGGCCTATGGTGTGGCCTACCACGTGCTGACGTACGACATTGAAGTGAGCTGGCTGCTAAACTACCGGGGTGGCAGTTTCATGTTCGAACACCATCCGGAATTTGAGCAGGAGCTCACCGTTCGCGGTGTCAGTTACCAGGTGATCGCCGATGTGCAGGCTGGCGGCATCCTCCGTGAGATTGCCGATCCCGAGGTGAACATGGAAGAGATCCGCCTGCACAAGGTGCCACGCATTGCCGTCTATACGCCGCCCAACAGCCTGCCCTGGGACGATGCCGTTACCCTGGCACTGACCTACGCGGAGATACCCTATGATGAGGTCTATGATGATGAGGTGTTGTCTGGCATCCTGCCCCTCTACGACTGGCTGCACCTCCACCATGAGGACTTCACCGGCCAGTTTGGCAAGTTCTGGCTTGCCTTCCGCAACGCCGACTGGTACAAGGAGGATGTGCGGCTGGCGGAAGAGACCGCGCGCCGGCACGGGTATGCCGAAGTGGCACACCTGAAGCTGGCTGTGGCAAAGAAAATCCGCGATTTTGTGGATGGAGGCGGATATATGTTCGCCATGTGCTCGGCCCCGGAAAGC
Source organism: Bacteroidales bacterium (assembly GCA_007120675.1). Taxonomy (GTDB): domain Bacteria; phylum Bacteroidota; class Bacteroidia; order Bacteroidales; family UBA7960; genus PUPG01. Next base: position 1,044 of record SKNE01000104.1, on the reverse strand, counting down.
ATCGACATCGCCCTGGCCGCCGAAGGGATCGACATCCTCCACGAGGTGTATAACGGCCGGCCGCCGGATCCCGACTACCAGGAGAGGCTGGATTTCACCAGGAGCTTTGCTTTCGAAAATTTCACCCTGGTGCCGGATCCCACCATCTATGAGAAGTCCAACATCGATGTGCCCAAGACGGGACGCAACGAGCGGACCGACTTTTTCACCCTCTTTGAGTTCAGTGCCAAATGGGACCCCATCCCCACCATGCTGACGCAGAATCACGAGACGGTGGTGAAGGGCTTTATGGGACAGACCACCGCTTTTCGCAAGTCGGTCATCAAGCCCACGGTAACCATCCTTGGTGAGAACCGTTCAAAGGATGAGGCGAGGTACATCCACGGCTCAAGGGGCCAGGGCACCTTTACCTTCCTGGGCGGCCACGACCCGGAAGACTATCGCCACCACGTGGGTGACCCGCCCACCGACCTGGATCTGTTCCCCAACTCACCGGGCTACAGGTTAATCCTCAATAACGTATTGTTCCCCGCTGCCCGGCAGGAACCCCTGAAAACCATGCATACGAGGTAAGGCTGTGCCGGACCCCGGCGTCAGCGGGCCTTCTGCCCGTACCGGGTCCTTGTCCGGTTGGGTGGAAACCATCCGGGCGGGAGCAGTCTAACGGCAGCGGGCCTTCTTCTTATAGGTCAGAAAGGCGTAAGGGAAGGGGTTTTTCTCGTCGGCATCGAACTCTTCCATCTCGATCAGCTCCCACTTGTCGGTATCGATGTCGGGGAAGAAGGCATCCCCTTCGAAGTTGGCGTAGATCCTTGTGATGTACAGCCTGCGGCAAAGGTACAAGCCGATGCTCTCCTGGTAGATTTCGCCCCCTCCCGTGATGAACACCTCTTTTTCGTCCCTCACCGACTGGATGGCTTGCTTCAAGGAGTGGACCACCTGGCAGCCTTCAGGGGCATCATAGCCTGCCTGCCTGGTGAGGATGACGGTCTGGCGACCGTCCAGCGGCTTTCCGATGGACTCAAAGGTTTTGCGTCCCATGAT
>SKNE01000220.1 GCA_007120675.1 Bacteroidales bacterium | reverse complement strand
TGTGGGACAAAAAGACTTTTATAAAACCATTCGAAACAAGCTGGCATGGGGACTGGACAAAAGAAACTGATAAAATAATCAGGGCCTTCCTTCGTTATGATTGTTGAATCTGAAATCCATGAAACAACTGCTCACCCTCGCCATGTTGATGTTTGTACTGCTCAGCTCCCAAAGACTGGCAGCACAGACCTATGAAGCCGGACTATTTGCCGGGGGATCCACCTATATTGGTGATTTCAACCCCTACGACAAACCCGCGGACCTGAGGCGCAACCCGGGACTCTCTGCCGGAGGGTTTTTTCGATTTAACCTGTCCCCCCACATCGCTTTCCGCCTGAACCTGCTACACGGTCAAATCAGCGGCACAGCGGAAGACAGCCCGTACCCTTTATCGCTAAGCCAGTTCGAATCATCCGTTACCGAATTATCGGCCCAGGCAGAAGTCAACTTCCTGGCATACACCGCGGGTGATCGCGACAGCTTCTTCACTCCCTACCTGTTCGGCGGAACCGGGGGCTTTGTTTTCGCACACCCCTCAAAGGATGAAATCAAACTGCGCCGGCTCTCCTACCTCTTGGGTGTTGGCATCAAACAACACATTTCCAGTGCAATTACCGGTGGACTGGAAGCCGGAATGCGTTCCACCACCACGAACCAGCTGGACGGAATCTTCCCTGAGGAAGGAAACCCCAAAAAAAATGACTGGTATTCATTTGCAGGCCTGACCCTGACCATCCGTTTCAAGGACAGAAGCCGCGCCGTGTGCCCCTATTAGCTTAAAATTTTATAAACTTTACGCATTTTTCTTTTATTTGTCGAAACAATTTATGAAATTTGTGCCGCTTTTTGCGCTTATAATATATTGACTTTTAATGGATTTAAAGCAACATATCGCCAAGGATAAGCTGCCGCTGCACGTGGCGCTGATAATGGACGGGAATGGCAGGTGGGCAGAACAGCGCGGGCAGGAGCGGATCTTCGGACACGAAAACGGGATCGAAGCGGTCCGGGATACGGTGAAGGCGGCTGCAGAAATTGGCGTGAAGTACCTGACATTTTTTGCTTTCTCCACCGAAAACTGGTGCCGGCCCCACAAAGAGGTTGAAACGCTGATGGACCTCCTGGTGAAGGCCATTGCAAACGAAACGCCGGAGCTGAATGAGAACGGCGTCAGGCTCCAGGCCATAGGTGACCTCGAGTCGTTGCCCCTGCGCTGCAGGCAAAAGCTGGAAGAAGCCCTTGAGCTCACCGCCGGCAACAGCAAGCTGATCGTGACGGTGGCTCTCAGCTACAGCGCACGCTGGGAAATCACCCACGCGGCCCGGAAAATCGCCAGGAAAATCGCAGAAAGAAGCCTGAATCCCGATGATATCGACGAAACAGTGTTTAACAGCGCCCTGGAAACCGCCGGCATGCCCGATCCCGACCTCCTGGTAAGAACCAGCGGTGAATTGCGCCTCAGTAACTTCCTGCTGTGGCAGATGGCCTACACTGAACTTCACTTCACCCCTGTTTTTTGGCCCGATTTTCGCAGGAAACATTTCTACCAGGCCATCATCGATTACCAACGCAGGGAAAGGCGCTTCGGTAAAGTGACGGAACCGGAGACAGCAGCAAAAAACGCTTGAAAATAGCCCCTTACATGTTCAGACTACAACCAATCTTCGTTTTTCTTCTGCTTGCTTTGCTCACCCGGGCCGGCCTTGCCCAGGATGTGCTTATGGGCGATCAGATCCAGATCGACCCCATGAATCCAAGGGAGTATGAGATTGGCGGAATCTCTGTCAGCGGCACCCGCTTTGTGAACGACAACGTGGTGATCATCGCCAGCCGCCTCAACGTGGGGCAGCGCATCATGGTCCCCGGCGAGGAGATCACCAACGCCATACAACAGCTCTGGCGAAACAACCTCTTCCAGGAAATCAGCATTGGCGTGAGCTCCATCCAGGGTGAGGTGATTTTCCTGGACATCCAGGTCAAGGAGAGGCCCAGGCTCACGCGGTATGAGTTTGTGGGCATCAGGCGCTCAGAGGCGGACGACCTGCGCGACAAACTCAACCTTATCCGGAATGATGTCATCACCGAAAGCCTGCTGTTCCGCGCCGAAAGCACCATTGAAAGCTATTATCACGGCAAGGGCTACCTCACCCCATCCATCGAAATCATACAGATAGAAGACACGGCACGCGTCAACAGCCTCAACCTGGAGTTTCACATCGACAGGGGCAACAGGACGCGCATCAGCGAAATCCACATACATGGCAATGAGGTGCTTTCAGACAGGCAGATAAAGCGCATCATGCGCAACACCCGCGAAAGAAGCCTCCGTTTTCTCTTCACCTCCTCCAAGCTGGTGGAAGAGGATTATGAAGAGGACAAACGGACCCTGATCAGTCGCTATAACGAGCTGGGAAAGAGGGATGCCGCCATTCTCAGGGACTCTGTCTATTTTGTGGATGACGACCGCATAGAGATTGACCTCTACATCTACGAGGGGCCCACCTACTATTTCCGGAACATCGACTGGGTCGGCAACACCGTATACCCCGAGGAGACCCTCAACGAGGTGCTGAATATACGCAGGGGGGATGTGTTCAATCAGAGCAAGCTGGACAAGAACCTCTTCATGAACATGGAAGAGGGTGATGTGAGTTCACTTTACATGGACGTGGGCTATCTCTTTTTCCAGCTGGACCCCGTGGAGGTAGCCGTTGAAAATGACTCCATTGATTTGGAGATAAGGATTTACGAGGGTGAACAGGCCCGCATTAACCGGGTCTCTGTCAGTGGCAATACGCGCACCAACGATCACGTCATCATGCGGGAGATCCGCACCCGGCCCGGACAACTTTTCAGTCGCTCGGCCATCATTCGCAGCCAACGTGAGATCATCCAGCTGGGCTTCTTTGACCAGGAAACCATCGACGTACGGCCCGTTCCCAATCCGGCCGACAATACGGTGGACCTGGAATATGTGGTGGAAGAGACCTCCTCCGACCAGATAGAGCTGTCGGGCGGATGGGGTGCCAACCGCATCATCGGCACCGTGGGTATCTCCTTCAACAATTTTTCCACGCGCAACCTGTTCAACCGGGAGGCCTGGAGGCCCCTGCCGTCGGGCGACGGACAACGTCTCTCGCTGCGGGCGCAGACTTATGGACGCGGCTACCTGAGCTACAGCGCCTCTTTCACCGAGCCCTGGCTCGGGGGCAACCGGCCCAATTCGCTGAGCGTCTCTTTCTATCAAACCACGCACAGGCGTAACCTGGCCAGGACGCATCCCGACTACGGATATTATTCCATCATCGGATCGTCGGTGGGACTCTCCAAAAGGCTCACCTTCCCGGACGACTACTTCTTCCTGCAGCAGTTTATCAACTACCAGCATTACGACATCCTGAATAGTCCCATCCGCTTTATCTTTGACAACGGACAATCAAATAACCTGAGCTACAACGTGGTGTTTGGCCGCAACTCCAAAGACGCCGCCCTCTTCCCACGCCGTGGATCAGAGGTTTCCGTGTCACTGCAGGTTACACCCCCCTATTCCCTGATAGCAGACAAAGACCTCTCCGATGCCACGCCACAGGAGAAGTACCGCTGGCTTGAATACCACAAGTGGAAATTCAGGGGCAACTGGTATACCCCCATCGTGGGAGACCTGATCCTGACGGCAAGGATACGCTTTGGCTTCCTCGGATTCTACAACTCCGATATCGGCTACCCGCCCTTCGAACGTTTCTACCTTGGTGGTGATGGCCTGTCTGGCTGGGAGATCGACGGACGAGAGATCATTGCCCTCAGGGGTTATACCAACTACTCCCTCACACCAACCGACGACCGTGGTGAGTTCATCGGCGCCAACGCCTACAATAAATACACCATGGAACTCCGTTACCCCCTCTCCCTGAACCCCATGGCAACCATCTATGCACTGGCATTCGTCGAGGGGGGGAATGCCTATCCTGACCTGCAATCCTTCACACCCTTCAGCTTCAAACGGTCGGCAGGCTTCGGTGCACGCATCTTCCTGCCCATGTTCGGACTGCTGGGCATCGACTGGGGTTATGGCTTTGACGACATACCCGGCCGACCGGGGTCCGGCGGCAGCCAGTTCCACTTCTCCATCGGTCACACCATCGATTAGGGACGATCCACAGCCAGGAAGGGCCAGCGGAACGAGCAACACAAAACAGGCCTCAATTTATGCGGATCATTATGATCTTCAATTAGTTAAATAGCAACACAATTCAAAGGACATGAAAAAGCACCTATTTCTTTTTGCCGTCGCAACAGCCATTTCCCTTGCTGTTTCAGGGCAGCGTTTTGCCTATATTGACACCGAATACATCCTCGATAACATTCCCGAATACCAGGCCGCTGAGCGTGAGGTGGAGGAGCTGGCCATTCAATGGCAGGCCGAGGTGGAAAATAAGTTTGCCGAGGTGGACAGGCTATACCGCACCTACCAGGCCGAAGCCCCCCTGCTGCCTGATGAGATGAAACGGCAGCGCGAAGAGGAGATCATGGCCAAGGAGCGGGCAGCCAAGGAGCTGCAGATGCAGCGATTCGGACGTGAGGGAGACCTTTTCAGCAGACGGCAGGAGCTGATACAGCCCATACAGGACAGGGTTTTTGAAGCGGTGGAAGAGATGGCCTCCCGCGGAAACTATGCCGTGATCTTTGACAAGGCAGGCGGGGCGGCCATGATCTACACGGACGTTCGCTACGACCTGAGCGACGACGTGCTGCAGCGCATGGGCTACCGTCAGTAAGCCAGCCAGGAGACGGGTAGCGGCTCACAGATCGCGGCGACACCATGAAAAGCCCATCTGCTTCCCCGTGTAAAACCGTTCTATTTCCCCAGCAGCCGCTTGATCTCGTTAAGTTTCATGAGCGCCTCCACGGGGGTCAGGGTGTCAATGTCTGTGTGGAGGATGTCTTCTTTGATCTGCTGAAGCAGTGGATCGTCCAGCTGAAAGAAACTTAGCTGGTAATCGCCTTTCTTTTCCGTCTTCCTTGCTTTGCTCCCTTTGCCGGTGAGTTCCTCGTGGCTGTGTGACTTCTCCAGCCGGGCCATGATGCTGTTGGCCCTGTCAATCACCGTTGCGGGCATCCCGGCCATGCGCGCCACATGGATGCCAAAAGAGTGTTCGCTGCCACCCGGCTCCAGTTTGCGTAAAAAGATCACCTGTTTGCGCACCTCCTTCACAGACACGTTGAAGTTCTTTATCCGTGGAAACGAGGCAGCCATCTCATTGAGCTCGTGGTAGTGTGTGGCAAAGAGGGTTTTGGCCCTGAACAGCGGATGCTCGTGCAGGAATTCAGCGATGGCCCAGGCGATGCTTATGCCATCGTATGTGCTGGTGCCGCGCCCTATCTCATCCAGCAGGATCAGGCTGCGGTCGGAGATGTTGTTCAGGATGCTGGCCGTCTCGTTCATCTCCACCATAAAGGTCGATTCACCGGATGATATATTGTCCGATGCACCCACCCGGGTGAAGATCTTGTCCACAATCCCGATGGAGGCACTGCGGGCCGGAACGAAACACCCCATCTGAGCCATCAGCACGATGAGTCCCGTTTGCCGCAGCAGGGCCGACTTACCCGACATATTGGGACCGGTGATGATGATGATCTGCTGGTTCTCCCCATCCAATAGCACATCATTGGCTACATACTGCTCGCCAGGTGGCAGTTGCTGCTCAATCACCGGGTGGCGGCCATCCCTGATGTCCAGTGTAAGTGAATCATTCAAAACGGGACGCACATAATTGTACTGGCTGGCGATGCGGGCAAAACCCAGCAGGCAATCCATCCGTGCCAGCACCCTGGCATTCACCTGTATGCTTTCCACGTAATCCGACGCGGCCGCCACCAAATCCCTGTAGAGCTGCTCCTCCAGTGCCTGTATCTTTTCCTCGGCGCTGAGGATCTTTTCCTCGTACTCCTTGAGCTCGGGCGTAATATAGCGCTCAGCGTTGGTGAGCGTCTGCTTTCTCTGCCAGTCATCCGGCACCTTGTCCTTATGGGTATTGGTTACTTCCAGGTAATAGCCAAACACCTGGTTGAAAGATATCTTGATGGATGGAATGCCGGTGCGCTCCGCTTCACGCTGTCGCAAAGAGGCCAGGTAATCCTTCCCTGAAAAGGCGACCCGGCGGAGATCATCCAGCGCTTCCGAAACCCCGTCAGCCATCACCTGCCCCTTTGAAAGCACAGCCGGCGGATCTTCCCTGAGCTCACGGCCTATGCGTTCGCGCAGTGCGTCACAAGGGTTCAGCTTATCGGCCAGCTTCTGCAGGGGCCCACAACCGCTGTCATGGCACAGGCTGGCTATGGGACCGGTTACATCCAGTGCCAACCTGAGTTGCATCAGCTCACGGGGGTTCACCTTCCCCACCGCCACTTTGGAAATCAGCCGCTCCATGTCGCCCAGCTGCCTGAGCCTGTCCGACAACTCATCGGCCACATCGGGATGGGCCATCATGTATTCTACCACATCGTGGCGTTCAGCGATCCCATTTTTATCTTTCAGGGGCAGGATGATCCAGCGTTTTAAAAGCCGGCTGCCCATGGGGGTGAGCGTATGGTCCAGCACATCCTTCAATGTGGTGGCGTCCTCATTGATGGAGTCCAGGATCTCCAGGTTGCGGATGGTGAACTTATCCAGCCACACATAGCGGCTTTCATCAATGCGCGATAGGCCGTTGATATGACCGGTCCGGTCATGGTGGGTATCTGCCAGGTACTGCATGATGGCTCCCGATGCGATGATCCCCTCGTTCAGTGTGTCGACACCAAAGCCCTTATAAGAAACCGTGCCAAACTGCTTCAGGAGCAGGTCGTCAGCGAATTCACGGGTAAAGACCCAGTCGTCCAGGCCACTCACGTGGTACCTGCCGGGAAATAGCCTGTGAAGCTCCTTCAGGTTCTTTTTCTGCACCACCACTTCGCTGGGCCGAAAACCCTGTAAAAGTTTATCGATATATTCGGGATGTCCCTGGTCACAAAGGAATTCACCGGTGGACACATCCAGGAAGGCGATGCCCGTTTGGTTCCCGGCAAAATGCAGGGCGGCAAGAAAATTGTTTTCCTTGTGGTTCAACACCTTGTCGCTGAAGGCAACACCAGGGGTTACCAACTCCGTGACCCCCCGTTTCACGATCTTCTTGGCCTGTTTGGGATCCTCCAGCTGATCGCAGATGGCCACCCGCTGGCCTGCACGCACCAGCTTGGGAAGGTAGGTGTCCAGGGCATGATGGGGAAAGCCGGCGAGCTCCACATAGGAAGCGGCTCCGTTGGCACGGCGGGTTAGAACGATCCCCAGTATCTCCGATGTCTTGATGGCATCTTCACCAAAGGTCTCGTAAAAATCGCCCACCCTGAAAAGCAGAAGGGCATCGGGATGTTTTGCCTTGATGCCGTAATACTGCCGCATCAGGGGCGTGTCAACTGTCTTGGACGCGGTTTTTGCCACAGCTTAAGCCCTATTTGTTAAAGCAAAAGTAAGCATTTTGACCGAGTGTTGTGCTGGCGTTCGTCTCTCCAGCCCATGTTTAACCCACACAATATCACGTAGAGAGAGAATTTGCCACGGCTCATAACGTATGTTAAATGATCGCCATGTTTTGGCCCCCAGCCAAATCTTTTGTAGTTTTGCCTGACTACGTGTCGAACCCGATTATTTTTACAACAAAAAAAGAAATTATGCATTTTTTCAAAAAGAATCAATTGCTGGCCACTCTGAGCGTGGCGCTGATGTTCCTCTTTACCATGCCTGTGCAGGCAAGTGCCGGAGACTTCACCGACGACGAACTGCGCAACTTCGCCAACGCTTACGTCCAACTCATGTCCATCAGCCAGCAGGGACAGCAACAGATGATCCAGGAGATCGAAAACCATGACATGACCGTCATGCGCTTCAACGAGATCACCATGCAGGCCCAGGAGATGCCTGTGGAAGAGATTGAAATGACAGAAGAGGAGGCAGAGGCTTTTGCAAAGCTCAGCCAGGTGATAGAAGAGATACAAATGGAGCAGGAGGATATCTTTGAGGAAGCCATTGAGGCCGAAGGATTGAGCCCTGAGCGCTTTGACGTGATCATGCGCGAATTCCAGCAAGACCCTGAACTGCAGCAGAGGGTGCAGGAGTTAATGCGATAAGAAGGGGCGCTGTTTTTTACGCCATCCAATCCCACCACTGCCGGTCCACTAAGGTCCGGCAGTTTTTTTTGGTGGAAACGCTGTTTTTCAGCAGAGATTCACTACACTAAATGAGGAATAAGGGCTTGTCAATGAATGACTCGTAAACGGGACGAAGGCGTTTGGTGTTGTAGTGTTTTTCCACGTCCACCAGCTTATTGGTGCTGGTCACGATATCCACGGGCATATTGTCATAACGGCCGTTTTTGAGGATCACCAGCCGGCCATGGATCCCTTTGAGCACCAGGTCGAGGGCCAGGTTTCCGTAGGCCATGGGCACAATGCTGTCGATGGCATCGGGGTCTCCCGACCGCACCAGGTAGCCCAGGTACTGGTTGATGGTATCGATGCGGTGGCCCTTGTTAAATTTTGGACTCAGCTCCTTGATGCGGGCAGATACTGCATCACCGATACCACCCAGTTTGGCGTGACCATACATGTCTTTTTCTGCGCTCTGGAACATCATGTCCACCCCTTCAAAGCTGGCGCCTTCCGATACGAGCACCACGGAGTAGTTGCTGGGGTTCTTGCGCCTGTCCTCCACCAGCAATTCCGTCAGGTGCTCCATGTTAAACTTGTATTCAGGAATCACGCAACGGTTGGCAGCTCCCGCCATGGTTGGAAGCAGGGCTGTGTAGCCGGCATAGCGGCCAAAGACCTCCATCACCAGGATCCGTTCGTGGGAGCCTGCAGAGGTGCGCAAAAGGTTGGCCAGGTGGATGGTACGTGTCACACAGGTACTAAAGCCGATGCAGTAATCGGTGCCGGGAACGTCGTTGTCCATCGTCTTGGGGATGGCCACCACCTTCATGCCTTCCTGGTACATACGCACCGCATAGCTCAGGGTATCGTCCCCACCGATGGGGATCAGGAAGTCGATCCCCAGGAAGTCGATATTCTTCAGAACCTCCGGGGTCAGGTCGTTAACCTCTGCCTTGTATGTATCCTGATGGTGCGACGGGACAAACTTGGCCGGCACATGGCTTGGCCTGGTCCTGGATGAATGCAGAAATGTGCCACCCGTG
>SKNE01000089.1 GCA_007120675.1 Bacteroidales bacterium | reverse complement strand
GAATATCCGTGTCCTTGGATAATTTATAGGCTGTAATGTTAAGAGGGGTTAAAAACTCCTCATATAAAATTTCTCCGGGGTGAATATTTTGCAACTTGTTCATTTTTGACCTCCTTTATTGTTGATGCAAATAAATCTCCTTAGCAGATCAAAACACAGCACATCTTTATGTCTCAGAGCACATTAATAAATTGATTGGCTGTCATCACTGGCAACCTGGAGCTCCTGAAGTCCTTTAAATTCCTGGTTATGATTATATCTTGAGCGTTCTCCAATGCGATGAAATATTGAAGGGCGTCCTCGACATCCGGCATGGTCTCATCGTTCAGAGCCAAATCGATAATCTTTTCATTTAGCGGTAAAACCCCTGTAATCAGCCTGAGTTTTCTGAGTATGGATTTAGCCTTTCGTCCGTCCATTTGTCTCATTAAGGCATAGTTGGTATTGGCGATGGTCAAAGATGAGACCGTTATCTTAATTTGCTTTTTATCTGCCATTGAGAATAATGCTGCAGCTTCAAGAAAATGGGGTTCTCTTCGTGATAACAGATCAATCACGATGTTGGTATCAACAAATAGCTTCTTCATTTGTATTTGTTTATTATATAATCACGATAGTCCTTTTTGTGATCAAACTCTGCTGGCAGATCAATGACGCCAATCAGACTTTCCACAAGGGGAGTGATTGTTTGCTTCATATTAGCTGTTTCCTTTTGTTTGGTAATACTATCAAGATAAGCTTCAATCATTTTTGAAAGACTGGTTCTGTGGCTACGAGCATATTTTTTAGCCCTTACTATGACATCTTCCTTGATTCTTAGTGTCAATTTGGTTTCCATGGTTTTATGTTTTATGCCGTACAAATATAATTATTCTATACGTCAATTACAAATGATCGGATGGCACAACATCTGCTTCTTGGCTTTTGTTCAACAATACCCGTGTGACTGGTTTTAACAAGCGTGAGTTAAAAAACGTTAAATTATTTTAATTACGAAAATCTTCGTACTATATTTGCTACGAATGTTTTCGTATTTCTGTTCCTGGCAGGCAGGCCTGAATGGTCGCCCTTGTTTATGAATCATTCCAGGACTTAAACACGACACCTACACATCCACATCCACACCATGAAAAAGAAAAAAACGTTTCGTCCCACCGAAAGTGAGCTGGAGATACTGCAGGTTCTCTGGAACAAGGCCCCGGCCACGGTGCGCCAGGTGCACGAAGCAATGGAACACAACAGGGACACGGGTTACACCACCACCCTGAAGACCATGCAGATCATGGCCGGCAAGGGCCTCCTGGCGCGCGACACCCGCAGCCGGACCCACCTCTACACCCCCCTGGTGAGCCGGGAGGAGTGCCAGCAGGACATCCTGGGCAAGATGATGAATGGCCTGTTCAAGGGATCGGCGGCACGCCTGGTGATGGGTGCGCTGGACAGTGAGAAGCTGAGTGGTGAGGATTTGCAGGAGATCAGGGCGTTCCTGGAAAAATTTGATGATAAGAAGCCATGAGCATTACCGACACCCTATTCCATCCTGTGGTGCACGCCCTCTCCTGGGCGGTGATCCACAGCTTGTGGCAGCTGACCCTGCTGCTGGTGATGTGGCGCGTGGCCCTGCTGCTGGCCCGCAAGGGCACCCCTGTGCTAAGATACAAGCTGTCCATGCTGGCCCTGCTCATCATCCCCCTGAGCTTTGGCTGGACCTTCACCAGGCAGTACCAGGTGTACTCCAGGGCGCGACAGATTGTGTCCGTTGAGTTTGATGCCTCCGCCTGGATCGCTGCGGCCGGCGACCGGGCCTTCTACATCCTGGACAGGGCGCAGCCCGGATTCCTGCAGGGTGTTGAGAGCTACACGCCCCTGGTCTTTAATCTTTATGTGGCCGGACTCCTGGCCGTGGCCCTGGTGACGCTGACTTCCTACCTCAGGCTATACCGGCTGAGAAGCAGGGGAAGCCGGGAATTGCCAGCGGAGTGGAGGGCGCGATCGCAAAAGCTGATCCGCCTGGCCGGAATCCGGGGCAAGTCAGGGCTCAGGCTGTCGGATCGCCTGGATGTGCCCCTGGTGATCGGCTTTCTCAAACCCATGGTGCTACTTCCCACCGCCATGCTGTTCGCCATGCATACCGACCAGGTGGAAAGCATCATCCTGCACGAGCTTTGTCACATCAGGCGCAGGGACCACCTGGTGAACGCCCTGCAGATTCTCCTTGAGGTATTCTTTTTCTATCACCCCGCCACCTGGTGGATCAGCCGCACCATAAGAAAGCTTCGCGAAGAGGCGGTCGACCAGTGGGTGGTTGCACAAACGGGTGAACCCCTTGTTTACAGCCGTGCACTGCTCAGCCTCGAAGAGCAGCGGCAAACCAGGCTGCCCTTGCATGCAACGGCAGCCACACGCAACCCCAATCATTTATTCACACGCATTAAACAACTAATGACCATGAAAACACAAGATCTGAACACCGGAACAAGAATGGCAGCCCTGCTGGCTGTCGTGTTTGCCCTGGCCTGCGTGGCCTGGGTCAAGCCCAACGCTAATTTCAACCTCTTCGACCAGGATACGCAGCAGCTGGCCCACCTGGCACCGGCCCACGGCCCGGCAGAGGCACAGGCGGACCACACGGGCGCTAAAAGCGGCGAACGCCAGGCAGGCGAACGCAGTACCACGGGAGATGGCGTATCACAGCTGTCTAAGCATGGCGAGGACAACGGCAGCTTCCTGCTGGCAGGGCTGGGGGATATGCTTAAGGATCCCCTGAACGTTTACCTGCACGATGGCACCTACATAAAAATGCAGGATCTCAGCGAGCAGGAGCAGGAGGCGATCCGTGAAGCCATGGAAGAGCTCCGCAAGGCCATGGAGGAGGTCGACAAGGAGGTGTTTGAATGGCTGCGGTCTGAAGAGTTCCGCGCCATGATGCAGGAAGCCGGCGATGGAGCCCGGCTGGCCGGAGAGGAGATGGAAAAGGCGGGCGAGGAGATACGTAAGGCCATGGAAGAGCTGCAGCGGCAAATGCAGGATGAGGAATTCCGCCAGGAGATTCACCAGGCCGGGGAAGAGCTCCACAAGGCCATGAAAGAGATGGAGGAGATGGACTGGGAAGGGATGGGCGATGAGTTCCGCCAGGCCATGCAGGATTTCAGCAAGGGGATGAGCGAGCTCAACGAAGGGATGCAGCACCTGGGTCCGATGATCCAGGGCATCATGGAAGGGGTGGCTGCCGGAATGGAGGGGCTGGACATTGGGATGGAGGGCCTGGGCAAGGGCCTCGAGGGACTGGGTCCCGCCCTGGAGGAGATGATGAAGGAGCTCCAGCAGATGATGAAAGAGGTTGAAGAGAAAGCCAGGGAGGAAGAATAAGGCCCGCACCTGGGTTCCACCGGGCAGACAAAACATCGTCAGCAAAAGCAGCATCCGCAAGAACCTGCAGCGCTGGGAGCCCTCACTGCCAGGGAGCGGGCACAAGCAAGGGCACCCGTATGTAAAAAGGCCGGTACTCAAAAGAGTCCGGCCTTTTACATTTATGTAGTGCTAACGTCTCATGCACCCAGGGTGGCTACCATCACCGCCTTGATGGTGTGCAGGCGGTTTTCAGCCTGGTCGAAGACCACGGAGTGCTCCGACTCGAAGACCTCTTCCACCACCTCCATGCCGTCGAGGCCAAACTTCTGGTAGATCTCCTCGCCAATGGTGGTTTCGCGGTTATGGAAGGCCGGCAGGCAGTGCAAGAACTTCACCTTGGGATTTCCGGTCTTCCTGACCACATCCATGTTCACCTGGTAGGGCTTCAGCAGCTCGATGCGCTCCTTCCATACCTCATCGGGCTCACCCATGGATACCCATACGTCGGTATAGAGAAAGTCCACCCCTTTGACGGCTTCTTCCACATCTTCGGTGATGGTGATCTTTGCCCCGGTCTGTTTGGCGATCTCGCGGGCCTGGGCCACCAGTTCCTCGCTGGGCTGCACCGACTTGGGTGCGGCGGCGCGGAAGTCCATTCCCATCTTGGCGGCACCCACCAGCAGGGAGTTCCCCATATTGTTGCGGGCATCGCCCAGGTAACAGAAGGAGATCTGGTGCAGGGGCTTGTCGCTGTGCTCCATCATGGTCTGGAAGTCGGCCAGGATCTGCGTGGGATGGAACTCATTGGTCAGTCCGTTCCAAACGGGCACACCCGAGTATTCGGCCAGCTCTTCCACGGTGCTCTGGGCAAAGCCGCGGTACTCGATGCCGTCGTACATGCGTCCCAACACGCGGGCGGTATCCTTCATGGACTCCTTGTTACCAATCTGGCTTCCACTGGGACCAAGATAGGTTACCAGTGCACCCTGGTCAAAGGCCGCCACCTCGAAGGCGCAACGGGTGCGGGTGGAAGCCTTCTCAAAGATCAGGGCGATGTTCTTCCCCTTGAGGCGCTGCTGCTCATAACCGCCATACTTGGCCTTCTTGAGGTCCACTGACAGGTCGAGCAAAAACTTAATTTCCTGTGGAGTAAAGTCCAACAACTTCAAAAAACTCCGGTTTCTTAAATTAAATGCCATGACAAAAAAGTTTAAAGGTTTGGTGAATCTATTGCTTATCTCATTGCTATGCTTCTGTGTTGACACGCCGGACGCCGGCACTTCTTAACCGTGGATGACGGTCCCTGCGCCTGGCTTGCCCAGCTGTTCGGCCTCGGTGATGATCGCCTCGCTTCCGCCGTGCTCCACGAACTCGATGCAGGCACGCACCTTGGGGGCCATGCTGCCTTCGGTGAACTGTCCGTCGGCCAAATGCTTCTGTATCTCCGGTACGCTGACTTTCTCCAGCTTCTGCTCCCCTGGCTTGTGGAAGTTAATGAAGACGTTGGGCACATCGGTCAGGATGCAGAACTCGTCGGCCCGGATCTTATTGGCCAGCAGCGAAGAGGCCAGGTCTTTGTCGATCACGGCATCAATGCCCACGATCTTGCCGCTTTCTTCAACATAGGCCGGAATGCCGCCACCACCCACGGTGATCACGATGCTCCCTTCCCGTGCCAGTTTCTCCACGGCCTGCCAGTTGGGGATGTCCACCGGC
Organism: Bacteroidales bacterium; assembly: GCA_007120675.1. GTDB lineage: Bacteria > Bacteroidota > Bacteroidia > Bacteroidales > UBA7960 > PUPG01. The sequence goes on along the minus strand of SKNE01000089.1, from coordinate 4,174 downwards.
CTGGGCGAAGCCACCACCCTGCGCCATCCCCGCTTGCGGGGATCCTCATGGAAGACCCAGCCATTGTCGGCGGCCAGTTTATCTGCCTCCCCCTTGCTGTAGAAAGGACCAACTGGTTTGGTGGGGTTCTTGAAAGCCGAATCTTCCTTGTCCACCACCACCTGGGTGACCAGGCATACGATGTTGCGCTCGATGCCATGCTCAGCCAGGACGTTGCGCAGCTGCTGCTCAATCATGAAGCCGATGGATCCCTGGGTCTCTGCCACACAAAAGTCAATGGGCTGCTTGGGCAAAGCGTATTCCTTGTAACCGGCTTCGTGCTGGAGCATCACATTGCCCACCTGCGGTCCGTTTCCGTGACCAATCACGATGTCATAACCCGATTGGATCAGCGGCACAAGGTGCTGACAGGTCTCGTAAACATTTTGTTCCTGCTCATCGATGGTACCTTTCTGACCACTTTTCAACAGGGCATTTCCTCCAAATGCAATCACAGACAGTTTTTTCATCTTTTTTTGTGTTAATTATTGGTTTATTGTGTTTTGTAAATCATTCATTATCTCAATGGCAAAGCCCCCTTTTTCCAGGTGCTCCTGCTGGCGTGCCGTAAAAAAAATCCCTTGAAATAGCCTGTAAGAGGTTATTGACAAGACACTTCCACACCCCCGCATTCGCACGCGGAAACAACCTTCACCTAATTGGGGATGGCCGACAAAGCCTGGAAAAATATCTTGTAAACCAGCATAAACAAGCCTTACAAGGGTTATAAAATCAATCCAAGTGGATATTTCCTCCGCAAAGGTAATCTTTTTGGGAAATTTTCCTAGTCATGCATTACCATGCTGGCAGTCTGTGCCAATACAATCAGCCGATACAGGTCAGCATGCCGAAGCGGATCAAAGTCCGTCAACTCACCGGCCATGCGCAGGTGAGCCCTTTTTCTCAGTTCAGCTTTCGGAGCGAGTAAAGGTCCCTTAAGTCGCCGCCAATGCGCCGGCCCTCCCCATCCAGCTTCCACAGGACATTCTCCCCCACAAAATATTGCCTGGGCTCCTCCTCCCCCATGAGCGCGATCACCTGGCCGCTATCATCCCACTGGTACTCTCCCGAAGAGAGGAACTCCTGCTCCCCATTTTTTCCCAGGTAAACCTGGCTGACCTGGTAGTGCCCATCCTCGTCCAGCCTGAGGGTGGTCCTGATCCCCTCGCAGTCGGCACAGGGCAACACCCCCTGGTAAACCCCGTGATAATCCAGGGCAATGCGCGATGTATGCATGTCGGGCGGCCTGGCATCTTCCGCATCAGTCGTCTCCTGCGCTGCACCTCGGCCGGGACGCGAATCCTGGCAGGCCAGCATGGCGAAAGACAGCAATAAAAAAATCCAAAAAACCCTCATATGTACCTGTTTTTATTATCCCGTGTGCTCCCTTATGAACACAAATTACTAAGATAACGCTATATTTGCATTTTTATGTCCGTGATGCGTAGCTTAGCCACAACATAGTTATTAACCAATGAATCCATATCACAGAAGCACTTCACCTTACCCTTTCAGACTGGGCATTTTGCTCTTGCTGGCCACCCTGCCCTTTGTGCTGGCCTTTGACGGCGGCAGGCATCGTCCGGACATGCCGGTGAACCCCCGCACCATTCCTGAATACGATAGCGTTGCCGGGGTGGTGATGTACTGGAATCCCGGCAGCAGCTCCTACGCCGAGATCGTCACCGCCGTGGTGAACGGCATCCAGCCCAGGGCCACCGTGTTCATGCAAACCAACAGTGTGGCCCATCAGCAGAGCATGATCAATGCGTTCGACAGCTACGGCGTACCCCTGGACAACATCGTCTTCATCGACGTGGCAGGATACCGGATCTGGATCCGCGATCACGGACCCTTCAGCATTTACGACAACGATAGCCTGGCCTTTGTGGGGTTCAACGACCTGGCTACCAATCACGGCGACCAGGACCTGCCCGAGCGGCTGGCCAACTACTGGGGCCTCAACTATTACGATTTTAACCACATCATCTTTGATGGAGGCAACTACCTGGTGGACAGCCACAACCGACTCTTCGCCACCAACAGGCTCTACACCAACAATCCCAATGTGCCGCAGGAGACGATCGACCAGATCCTGCTGGACTACATGGGGATCGATCACATCACCACCTTCCTGGCCCTTTCCAACGACTACTGGGGGCACCTCGATATGCAGGTGAAGCTCCTCAACGACACCACCTTTATCATCAGCACGGTGGATGAGTGGCACGACGATTACATGATCCTGCAGGATAACTACGCCATCCTGCAATCGGTTCAGCATCCCGAAGGGAAAAGTTACCAGATCCAGCAGATCCCCAAGGCCCAGAACTGGAAAACCTACATCAACAGCCTCATTGTGAACGATGCCGTGCTGGTACCCATCTACAATGACCCCGCCGACGTCCATGCCCTGCAAGTTTACCAGGATCTGCTGCCCGAGAAGGTGATCATCGGCATTGATTGCAACGCCATGATCGGCTGGGAAGGCGCCATCCACTGCATCACCAACCAGCTGCCACCCTTCATTGCCGTTGAAGACGGGGAAGATAATGGGGATGACAACGGCGACGATAACGGGGACGATAACGGGGATGACAATGGAGACGATAATGGCGATGATAACGGCGACGATAACGGGGATGACAATGGGGATGACAACGGGGACGGCGACGAAACAAACATCCAGGAGCCAGACAACGGCCTTCTTTCCGGCAGCTTCCGCGTGTATCCCAATCCGGCCAGCGACATAGCCCTGGTGGACTTCACCCTCACCCGGCAGGACAACTACCTGCTGGAAGTGATCGACATAAGTGGCCAGCTGCACCAGCGGGTGAACATCCCGGCCTGGTACCTGGGCGACTATTCCGTGCCCGTCGACGTGCGGGCCCTGGATCCGGGGGTCTATATGGTGCGACTCAGCGCACCAGGGGCTTCATGGACCCTGCGGCTGGTTGTACGGTAAAGTTCTGATGGGGTACGGCTGCGGTGGGTATGTCCGGCATCATTCAAGGAATCATCCGGACCGTTGGCCAGCCATCGCAGCGCATGGGGGTCATGGGCACCCTAAAGAATTAATCCAGGCGCATGGAGATACCAACGGACACCACGCCCAGCGCGCCACGACCGATCTCTGAATACACGGCCAGGTCATCGGTAAAGTAGAAGCGCAAGCCAGCCACCGGACCGATGAAGATACGGGCATTGTCTGTGAAACCGCTGATCCCCTCCCCTTCTCCGGCACCATACTGCCTGAGTTCCACGCCAGAGAGCAATGCAGCGTACAGATCGATCTGCTGTTCGTTGAGTGAGCCATCCAGCAGGTCGTTGAGCAGTGGCGAGAAGTGAAAACTCCCCCTGAGTCCCATGTTTAGAAAAGAGCGCGTTCTTTCAGGGTAGCTCCACCGGCTGAAACCCACAAAAGGTCCGGCGGTCACGTATTCATGGAATCCCGCCTCGAAGTAAGCCTGTGCAGGGGGGATCCTGATGCTCCGGCTGCCAATGTAACTGTATGAATAGTTGAGTGAGAGTCCCGCACTGAGGATGTATGCATTGCTAAAGTCCGAACCCCTGCCCTGTGCTTCCATGGCCGGGCTCATCATCATCACAACAATCAATACCACAAAAATCCGCTTCATAGTTATTTTGTTTTAGTGTTTCGTTCAGATGGGGCGTTTCCTGGCCGGCACCAGCCACGCAGTCCGCAAGCCTGGCTACCATCGCATGGTCTTGCCTTCCGGCATCGTCCATTGAGATCGCTTTGTTCGCCTGGTTTTTCCATCCGGGTGTGCGCGACACCCCCACAGCGCTGGCAAAGGCCGTGCCAAAACAGGCCGCAAAGATAGCCAAATTGATCATGGCGATTCAAAAAGCCCTAACTTTGCTGCTACCATGGATAACATCAAACGCATCGCTTTTCATACCCTTGGCTGCAAGCTGAATTTCAGTGAGACAGCATCCATCAGCCGCCGCTTTGCCGGGGAGCGCTTCCACGAGGTGGGCTTCAGGGAGGTGGCCGACCTTTACGTGATCCACTCCTGCACGGTGACTGCCAATGCCGAAAAACGTTGCAGGGAGCTCATCCGCAAGGCCCACCGCACCAATCCCGATGCCCACATCGCCGTCATCGGCTGCT
>SKNE01000102.1 GCA_007120675.1 Bacteroidales bacterium | reverse complement strand
TGATCAAATGATAAAGTGACTTATTTCCAGGCGCCAGGCGGCAGCTCTCCGTGACGCTGGCACCCGGGTGTGGCAAGAGGGACGATGCGCCACAAGCCCTGGCCGGAGCATCAGGCACGACAAGCCGCAGTGCAAACAAGCCCTGACCGTGGCCTCACGAACGGCAAGCCGCAGCGCACACAAGCCCTGGCCGCAGCATCATGCCCCGCCGATCTGCATCTCTCGCACGCGGAAGGTGGGTGCGGTGAAGGAGCGGTTCATATCCAGGTCGTCCGCCATCATGTCGATCTGGTTGAGGATGTCGCTGGCGCTGCCCGCGATGGTCAGTCCCTGCACGGGGTGCGTGATGCGCCCGTTTTCAACCCAGAACCCGCTGGCCCCACCGCTGTAATTGCCGTTCACCGGGTTGATGCCGTAGCCTGTAACCCCTTTCAGCAGTAAGCCCTTGCTGGTATTGGCAATGATGTCGGCGGCCCGGTGCGGACCCGCCTTCACATACAGGTTGTGTGTGCCGATGGACGGCAGGCTGGTGAACCCTCCGCGGCTGGCGTTTCCTGTGCTTTCCACCCCTGCCCTGTTGGCAGCGTAGGTGTTATACAGGAAGGCCCTCAGCACCCCCTTGTCCACCAGGCTCCGCGTAGCCGCGGGAACCCCTTCGCCATCAAAGGGTTTACTGCCCAAGCCGTAAGGTCTCAGTCCATCATCCACGATGCTGAGCAACTCAGAAGCAAACCGCTCATCCATGCTGTCCTTCAAAAAGCTCGCCCCCTGCAGCACCCGCTCGCCGTTGATGGCCGCGATGATGCCACCCACCAGTGAGCGGGCAACGGCCGGATCAAAGATCACCGCAGCACGTTGCGTGGGCACCATCCTGGGATCCAGCATCTCGTAGGCCTTTTTGGCCGCCTCCGCACCGATCTGTTCCAGGGGCTCAAGGTCGGCAAAGAAACGGCGGGCCGACGACTCCCAGCCTGTATGCCGCTGATCGCCCTTCTCGGCCACCACACTGACACTCAGTGAGCAGGCTGACGAACGATAGCTTTTCTCCAACCCCTTTGAATTGGCAATGAGCACTTCCGTTTCCCCCTCTCCAAAGGAGGCCCCCGAGCTATGGGTGATGCGATCGTCTTTCATGGCCTGCGCCTCCAGCTCCAGGGCCATGTCGATCTTTTTCTCCATGGACACCTTCACGATGTCCGGATCATACAATCCGGCCACTTCCTGGTGGGGCAGGTCCAGGGGCAGGCTGTTGTGCTCGTCGGCGGTGGTGAGCCGCGCGAAGGCGATGGCCTGCTCCAGGGTCTCGTGAAGCGAAGACTCGCTGAAATCGTTACAATGACTGAAGCCCATCGCGCCGTCCACGATGACGCGGAAACCCACGCCACCGGATGCCGACTCCTGGACGGTCTCGATGTCTTCATTGCGCACGCGCACCGACAGGTTGCGGCTGTTCTGGATGAACACCTCCACCTCGCTGGCGCCCATTCGCCGGCCACGGCCGATGAGTCTGTTGGCTAATTCCTGATTGTCCATATATTTAGGTTGTTTTTATGCGTTAATGATTCCTGTGTTTTGATCGGACAAGGTCCCTTCAGCCCTCGCCCCCTGTCACTTTATGCCCTGCTGCCTCCCACGTTGATGCCACGGATGCGCACAGTGGGCTGGCCGGCAGTCACCTCCGCCATCTGTCCCTTGCCACAGATTCCCGGCCCGAAGGCCAGGTCGTTACCCACCGCATCGATGTTGGAGATCACTCCCATACAGGAGCCGATGAGGGTAGCGCCCTTTACGGGCCTGGTCTTGCGGCCGTTCTCTATCAAATAGGCTTCGCGGCAGGTAAAGTTAAAGATGCCGGTAACGGGGTTGACACTGCCCCCGCTCAGGCTTTGCACATAGATGCCTGAACTGGTGTCGGCCAGGATATCTTCGGGACTGTCTTTGCCCGGCTCGATGAAGGTGTTGGTCATCCTTGGGATGGGGAAGTGGCGGAAAGACTCCCGCCTGCCGTTGCCCGTGCGGGCAAGGTCCAGCTGCTTGGCGCTGAGGATGTCGGTCATAAAGCCCTTGAGTACCCCTTTGTCGATCAACACGTTGCGCTGTGCCTGCGTGCCCTCGTCGTCGAAGTTGATGGTGCCCCTGTAGTTGGGCAGGGTGCCATCATCCACCATGGTAAAGACCTCGGTGGCCACCTTCTGTCCCATCTTACCGGTGAAGGCGCCTATGCCCCTGGCGATGTTGTCAGCCTCCAGCGGATGTCCCACCGCCTCATGGATCAGTACGCCGCCAAAACCATTTTCCATCACCACATCCATCGTACCCGCTGGTGCATCTTCAGCCTCCAGCATGGCGATGGACTCACGGGCGGCCCTTTTTGCGACGGCTTCGGGGCTGTCCTTCTCAAAGAGTTCGAAACCGCTGTGCTCGCTGATGCGTTCGCGCGACATATGCCGGTTGGTGCCGTCATCGCTCATGGTCTGCACGATGAAGAACAGCAATGGCAGTTCATCACGCAGGTAGAGGCCCTCACTGTTGGCGATCACCCGGGCACGGACCTGGTCATTGTAGTCGATCAGTGCCATGCGGATGCGCGGATCATATTCAAGGGCGGCCTCATTGGCCCGCTGCATGACCTCTATGCGCTGGTTGTCAGCGATCTCTTCCAGGGGCCGTTCGACCGTGACAAAGCGCTTGCGACGCCCCTTTTCAATTGGAACGGGGGCGACCCGCTGGCCGTTACGTGCCACGAAGGAAGCCACCTCCGCAGCACGCATCAGGTTCTCTTCCGTGATCTCCTCCGTGTACGCGTAGCCGGTCTTATCCCCCGATATCACCCGCACACCGGCACCCTGGCTGATGCCATAGAGACCGCTTTTAAAGGCTGACTCCTCCATCACGATCTGTCGCGACACCCGGTTCTCAAGGTATACGTCGGCAAATTCACCACCCTGCTTCAGGGCCCTGGCAATCACACGATCGAGGCAGGCCTTGTCCATGTCGAGGGCAGCCAGTCCGGCGGACGGACCGCTGCACGAGACCATCTTGGTCAGCAATGGGGGCGTCACGGCAAGGGCGATGCCACTTTTCAGACCCAGCTCAAGAAAACGTCGGCGGGGCATCATACCCGCCTGAAAGTAAGGGTTTTTCATGGTATATGTGTTTGTGAAAATTGCTTGCTCAATGCATAAAAGGACGCTAAAAATAGGAAAAATAATTTAATTTATTGGCTAACTGCGACCCATTCATTAGAAATTTTATCTTTGCGGAGGAGGGTCACAGACAAAACGACAAAAGATTCATAAGCATGAGTAAACTGGATGCCAAATTATTGATTGTTGACGACGACGAAGATGTGTTGCTGGCTGCCAAGCTCTTCCTGAAGCAACATATCCGGGTGGTTCACACCGATCCCAACCCGAACAACATCCCCATGTTGCTGAAGAACGACAACTACGACATGATGCTGCTGGACATGAACTTTTCCCGCGACGCCACCAGCGGCAAGGAGGGTTTTCACTGGCTCAACAAGATCCTTGAGATAGACCCCAGCATCGCGGTGATCCTGATCACGGCCTATGGAGACATTGAACTCGCCGTGCAAGGGGTCAAGGAGGGGGCCACCAACTTTCTGCTGAAGCCCTGGGACAACAAAAAGCTCCTTGCCACCATCACCACCACCCTGGAGGCCCAGCGTTCCAAAAAGGAGCTGCAGGACCTGCGTTCCAAGCAAAAGTTCCTGATGGAGCAGGGTGACCAGCCTTACAGCCAGATCATTGGTGAGTCGAAAGCCATGATGCAGGTGCTGAACACCGTACAGAAGGTGGCCGTCACGGACGCCAATGTGCTGATCCTTGGCGAAAACGGAACGGGGAAAGAGGTGATCGCCAGGGCGCTGCACCGGGCGTCCCGGCGAAAGGATGAAGTGTTTATCAGCGTGGACCTGGGCGCCATCAGCGAAACCCTTTTTGAAAGTGAGCTCTTTGGCTATAAGAAAGGAGCCTTCACGGATGCCAAGGAGGACAGGCCCGGTCGTTTTGAGGCAGCCAATAAGGGCTCCATCTTCCTGGACGAGATCGGTAACCTGAGCCTCCCCCTGCAGTCGAAACTGCTGAGCGTGATACAGAACCGCAACGTGATACGCCTGGGGTCGGTGAAAGAGATCCCGGTGGACGTGCGGCTTATCTGCGCCACCAACATGCCGCTTTACCAGATGGTGGATGAAGGCAAGTTCCGCCAGGACCTCCTCTACCGGATCAATACGGTGGAGATCCTCCTGCCCCCGCTGCGCGAACGGCAGGACGACATCCCCCTGCTGGTAAACCACTTCCTGGAGATCTACTGCAAGAAGTATAAGATGCCCAACAAGCGGCTGCACACCAACACGCTGAAGCGGCTGGAGAAACACCACTGGCCGGGCAATATCCGTGAATTACAGCACGCCGTGGAGCGCGCTGTCATCATGAGCGATTCCAACATCCTGCAGCCCAACGACTTTTTCTTGTCGCAACAGCAGGACAAAACCGAAGCCGGGCTGCCGGAGTCGGCCACCAACCTGGAGGCCACCGAGAAGATGCTGATTCGTAAGGTGATCGATAAGCACGGCGGCAACATCAGCAAGGCCGCCAAAGAGCTGGGCATCACACGTGCCTCCCTGTATCGTCGAATAGAGAAATATGAACTTTAGGAACTTCCGCCTCATGGTCGTTGGCAGGATCCTGCTGATTCTGCTGACGCTGGTTCTGCTGATCTGGCTGATCAACAGGCCGGAGTTCGTGGTCGCCACCCTGGTGGTGGCCTTGCTGATCATCCTGCAGATCGCAGTCCTTGTGCGTTTTGTGGAGAAGACCAACCGAAAGCTGTCGGTGTTTTTCGATGCCATACGCCACAGCGACTTTTCCTCCTCTTTTTCAGACCACGGACTGGGTAAAAGTTTTGATGACCTGAACCGGGCCTTCAACGACGTGATTGCAGAGTTCCAGAAAGCACGTGCTGCCAAGGAAGAGCATTTCAACTACCTGCAGACCGTGGTGCAGCACGTGAACAACGCCATCATCGTATACAAAAAGGACGGCTCGGTGAACATGGTGAACAATGCCTTTAAGCGCATGTTCCGCTTCAGCAACCTGCGTTTCATCGATGAGCTGGAGGAGGTGGATAAGCAGCTCGGTGAAATCCTGCAAAACATCAGGGCTGGCGAAAGCAAGCTGCTGAAGGTCTTCCACGACAATGAGCTGATGCAGCTGTCGATCCGGGCAACAGAGTTTCGGATGCAGGGGGATGACTTCGTGCTGGTGAGCATGCAAAACATCCACACAGAACTGGAAGCCAAGGAGATGGATTCATGGCAGAAGCTCATCAGGGTCCTCACCCACGAGATCATGAACTCCATCACCCCCATCGTCTCCCTGTCCTCCACAGTCAAAGGCCTGCTGATCGATGAGGAGCAAGGCAGTTTGAACCAGGAGATTGATGCCGATGATGTGGACAGCGCCCTGAGTGCGCTGAACACCATCGAGCGCAGGAGCCAGGGCCTGCTCAATTTTGTGCAGGTCTACCGCAACCTGACCCGCATCCCCAAACCAAGCTTCCGTCATTTTGACATCAGCGAGCTTTTCTCCAACGTGGAACAGCTGCTCCAGCCCAAGATCGATGAACGAAACATCAACTGCGTATGCCGGGTGGTGCCCGCCGGGCTCAAACTGACCGCCGACCCCGACCTCATCGAACAGGTTCTGATCAACCTGGTCATCAACTCCATCCACGCAGTCCAGGAGGTAGAGAAGCCCCGGATCCAGGTGCTGGCCACCGCCGAAGGGCACAACCACATCGCCATATCGGTGAGCGACAACGGACACGGTATCAAGCCCGACAACCTGGAGCAGATCTTTGTACCCTTCTTCACCTCCAAGAAAGAGGGCTCGGGCATCGGCCTCAGCCTGGCCCGTGAGATCATGCGCCTCCACAAAGGCAACATCACCGTGAAGTCCAAACCCATGGTAGAAACCCGCTTCACACTCCACTTCTAGCCTCCCCGGCTGTCCGCTATCGAACGCTCTTTGTTGTATAGCGAACACACCCCCGCCAATCTTGGACCGCCTCAATCTTGTAGCTGTCTTGTTTTCAGTGGTTTGACGTTGATGGCATATTTTTCGTTGCCTTCAGTGCAGAAATGATGTCCGGCCAGTGGCATCCATAACTGTCACCATGAGGCCGGCTAACGCCTTAAGCCACAAGACCATGAACAGAAACACAGGAAGTTTTCCCGGGCCGTTCTCACAAAGCCTCATCCTCTGCTTTGTCCTCCTCATTTTTTCTCCACCCCTTAGCGCTCAGCAGCCGTGGACGCTGCAGGATTGCATTGACCACGCCCTGCAGCACAACCTTGACATACGGCATCAGCGCCTGCAGTCCGAAAGGACCGGTCACGACGTGTATCAAAGCTATGCCATGGTGTTGCCATCCTTTGATGCGTCCTCAGGCGCCGGCTTAAGGTTCGGCCGGAGCGTGGACGAGGTCACCAACGAGATCTTCACCGAGCGCCTGGCATCCCACCGCATCCACGCAGACGGAAGCATGCGGTTGTTCGCTGGTTTTCAAACCATCAACAACATACGTTATAACCTGTCACGGCAGACAGCCGTGCGCTATGACACGCGCAGCATGGAGAACGACCTGATCCTCACCATCGCCAACGCGTTCCTGCAAATTCTTTATTTTGAAGACATGGTGGAGGTGGCCAGGGAGCAGCTGGAGCTTTCCCGGCAGCAGGTGGACAAAACCAGGATCCTCTTTGAAGGGGGCACGGTATCACGGGGCAACCTGCTGGAGATGGAGGCTGTGGCCGCGGAAGACGAGGTAAGGTACACTGCAGCACAGAATCATCTGAACCTCTCCTACATTGAACTGACTTACCTCCTGGAGCTGGACCCCGAAGAGCCTTTCAGCATCGCCCGGCCCAACACGCTGGATGTGGAGGAAAGCCAGGTGTTGCAGGATCCGGCCGTGATCGCAGACAGGGCCATGCGCATAGAGCCAACGGTAGCCGCTGCGCGAGAGCGGATCACCATGGCGGAAAGGTATGTGGACATCACCCGTGGGCGCAGGTGGCCGGGACTCTCGCTCAACGGCGGATACCAGACAGCCTACTCGGAAGCCTTTACGCGCGTGGTCAATGAGGGTGGTGGCAATGGTGAGGCCGCCATGATGGCCTTTGGGATGCCCGTGAGGCACCCTGACCCCGGCCATCGAGACAACCAGCCTGAAATTATCCGCGAAGTGATCCCATACCGCGAACAGATTCGGGACAACTACTCCTTTACCGTACAGTTCGTTCTGCGGGTCCCCATCTTCAACAACTGGCAGGTCCGCAACAGCATCCAGCAGTCCAGGATAGACCTTGAACAGGCCCGGCTGGGCTACGAGCGCAGCCGGAACAACCTGGGCCAGGTGATACACCAGGCCCACGCCGACGCCCTGGCCGCTTACAAGGAATACATGAGCTACAACAAATCGCTGGAAGCAGCGCGGGAGTCCTACGCCTTCTCTGAACAGGGTTTTGCATTGGGACTGGTAAGCAGCCTGGAGCTCAATGAGGCCAAGGCGCGCCTCAACAGGGCGGAAGTGAGTGCCCTGCAGAGCGTATATGAGTTCGTGTTCAAGACGAAGATACTGGAGTTCTACCAGGGAGAAGGTTTCGTGCTCTAACCTGCCAATCTTCCTCCCCACCACCAGTTGCCCCGCCGCTCAAAGCCAGGGGGCAGTGATCATCCCAGCAAAAAGAATGAGACCTCTTTGGTGAAGCCGGCCGGATCTTCGGCGTGGAGCCAGTGGCTGGCCCCCTGGATGGTTTTGACCTGTGATTGCGGAAAGCGGTCCTTGATCAGGGGGATCTCCTCATCGGGCACGTAGTCTGACCGCCCACCCCGGATAAAGAGCGTTGGCTTGGGGAAGGCCACGGGGGAGTCGATGGCCTGAAATATCTCCTGCAGGTTCTCACGAACGGCATCCAGGTTCACGCGCCAACCCAGGCTGCCCCGATCCTTCCAGAAAAGGTTTTTCTGCAGGAAGTGGCGCAGCCGTTCATTGCTGATGTGCCCTTTCATGGCGCCGGACACCTCCTGGCGACTGGCGTAGTCTTCCAGCTTAATCCCCAGCAAGCTGTCGATGATGCCCGAGTGGATGTCGCCCCTGTCGCTCCGGGCGGGACTCATATCGGCCACCACCAGTTTCTGCACACGCTCCGGGTAGTCAAAGGCAAACTGCATGGCCGTCTTGCCCCCCATGGAGTGTCCCAGCAGGTAGGCCATCTCCAGCTCACGGGCATCCATGAACTCCAGGAGATCGTCCACCATGGCCGGATAATTATGAATGGCACTATGGCCCGACCGGCCGTGATTTCTCTGGTCGGGGACATATACATGCAACCCCTCATCGGCCAGCTCCTTTGCGATGGACATCCAGTTGTCGGACATCCCAAAAAGACCGTGCAGGATCACCAGCGGCTGACTGCCGGCTTCACCAACCTCCCTGTAAAACAGCTCCATAAAATATCCACTTGCTCTGTTATTTGACCTCACCATACCCGGCCAGGAACCGGCCATCAGTGTGAACGATGTCAGGCCTCCTCCAGGCACCTCAGGTACAACTGAATGGTGTTCTGAAGGCCAAAATAGAGGGCGTCTGAAATCAGTGCGTGACCGATGGACACCTCCAGGAGGTGGGGCACGTTGTCGACGAAGTACTTGAGGTTGTCCAGGTTGAGGTCGTGTCCGGCATTGACGCCCAGTCCCGCCTGGTGTGCCACTTCTGCCGCCCGGGCAAAGGGTGCCACTGCGCCCCGCTGGTCTTCCGGGAACATGGCCGCATAGGGTTCAGTATAAAGCTCAACGCGGTCGGTGCCCACATCTGCTGCCCGGGTGATCATCCCGGGATCGGTTTCAATGAAGATGGAGGTGCGGATATCGTGGGCCTTCAGCTCGGAGATCACGTCCGTCAGCAGGTCTTTGTGCCGCACGGTATTCCATCCTGCATTGGAGGTGAGGGCGTTGGGCGGGTCGGGGACCAGGGTGACCTGCTCAGGCTTCACCCGGGTGACCAGGTCGAGGAATTTGCGCGAGGGGTAACCCTCAATGTTGAACTCGGTGCTCACCACCGGGCGCAGATCCAGCACGTCCTGGAAGCGTATATGGCGCTCATCGGGCCGTGGGTGAACCGTGATGCCCTGGGCGCCAAAGCGCTCGCAGTCCACAGCGGCTTTT
>SKNE01000082.1 GCA_007120675.1 Bacteroidales bacterium | reverse complement strand
TTCTTCTCTTCAGCCGCCTTGGCTTCAAGCTTCTTGATGGCTTCTTCCTTTTTGGCCGTGCGAGCAACCTGCTCAGTCTTTTCAATTTCAGACTTGAGGTTGGCCAGTACATCCAGGTCACCAAGGGTTGTTTTCTCCAGGCTGTCCTTCATCTTCTTCACAGCCTTCTTGGTTGCCTTCTCACGGGTCTTGCGCTCAGCAGCTTCCGTAGCACGTTCAGCATATTTCACATCCTGGAATACCTTGGTGTGCGACACCACGATCTTCTTGCTCTCCTTGTTGAACTCGATCACTTTGAAGTCCAGTGTCTCGTCCATCTTGGCGGCAGAACCATCTTCCTTCACAATGTGCCTGGTGGGAGCGAACCCTTCCACGCCATAAGGCAGGGAGACAATCACGCCCTTATCGGAAGTGCCAACAATGGTGCCCTGGTGCACCGAATCAATGGTGAATACCGATTCGAACACGTCCCATGGGTTCTCTTCCAATTGTTTGTGACCCAGGCTCAGGCGGCGGTTCTCCTTATCCACGTCCAGAACAACCACTTCGATGCTCTCACCGATCTTGGTAAACTCAGCCGGGTGCTTGATCTTCTTGCTCCACGAAAGGTCGCTGATGTGAATCAATCCGTCCACACCCTCTTCAAGCTCCACAAAGATGCCGAAGTTGGTGAAGTTACGCACTGTGGCGGTGGTTTTGGAGCCCACTGCATATTTTTCGTGAATGTCTTCCCACGGATCGGGGATCAGCTGTTTGATGCCCAGCGACATCTTGCGATCTTCCCGGTCAAGGGTCAGAATGACCGCTTCCACCTCATCGCCCACTTTCAGGAAGTCCTGTGCCGTGCGAAGGTGCTGTGACCACGACATCTCAGAAACGTGGATCAGGCCTTCCACGCCGGAGGCAATTTCTATGAATGCACCGTAGTCGGCGATCACGACCACCCTGCCTTTCACCTTGTCACCCACCTTCAGGTTTGGATCCAGCGAATCCCACGGATGGGGGGTGAGCTGTTTCAGACCCAATGCAATGCGTTTTTTATTTTCATCGAAGTCCAGGATCACCACATTGATTTTCTCATCCAGCTTGACGATCTCTTCCGGATGATTAATGCGGCCCCACGAAAGGTCTGTGATGTGCACCAGTCCGTCCACACCACCAAGGTCAACAAAGACCCCATAGGAGGTGATGTTCTTCACCGTGCCCTCAAGTATCTGGCCTTTCTCCAGCTTGGCAATGATCTCGGCCTTCTGGATCTCCAGCTCAGCTTCAATGAGTGCTTTGTGGGAGACAACCACGTTCTTGTATTCGTGATTGATCTTTACCACTTTGAAATCCATCGTCTTGCCGACATAAATATCGTAGTCACGGATGGGTTTAACGTCAATCTGTGAACCTGGTAAGAAAGCTTCAATGCCGAATACATCCACGATGAGTCCGCCCTTGGTACGGCACTTAACAAATCCCTGGATGATCTCGTCATTTTCTTTTGCTTTGTTGATGCGCTCCCAGGAACGAAGTGTGCGCGCTTTCTTGTGTGAAAGCACCAGTTGTCCGGTACTGTCTTCCTGGCTTTCCACGTAGACCTCAATGGTGTCACCCACCTTCAGGTCCGGATTGTAACGGAGCTCGGCTGCGGCTATGACACCGTCCGACTTAAAGCCAATATTCACGACAATTTCACGGGTGTTCAGTGAAACGACGGTGCCGTCGATCACCTCCCCTTCGCCGATGGACTTAAGGGTCTCCTCGTACAGGCTCTCCATGCGCTTACGTTCCGACGGCGTATAGAGCTCCTGCTTTTTGTCCACTGCATCCCAGTCAAACTCTCCCGGGATCTGCTCCTGAAAAGGTTTTTCTTCCTCCTCGTAGGGAAGATCACCGCTGCCTATGGGCTTCTGCGGATCTTCGATCTTTACCTCTTCGGTGTCGGCTTTAGGCCCCTCGGCCTGGTCTGTGGTCCTTACAACCGGTTGCTGTTCCGGCGTACCGGACTGTTTTTCTTCTTCTGACATCAAAAATAATTCCTGCTGTGGCCTGATACCGGTATCCCATAAGGATCATCTGCTGGGGGAACACTGGCCGGCCGGGTTAAACAATAAAATTTCAGGGCCCGCAAACGGGACTGCAAAAGTAGAAAAAAAATCTGAAAGAGAAAACTATGAATCAGCAAATAAGCCTGTTGCCGATGATCATTTCAGGTCAAAGGTCATGGCATTTTTCGCTTTTTGGTCCAGCATGCAAAGGTCAACCAACTCTATCATCTCTTTAATATACTTAAATTCAAGGCCTTTCAAATATATCTCGTTGATTTCCTCCACATTCTTCCTGTTTTCTTCCGATAGGACGATGGTGTGCATCCCGGCCCGTTTGGCCGCAAGGATTTTTTCTTTGATCCCGCCCACCGGCAGCACCTTGCCCCGAAGGGTGATCTCCCCCGTCATGGCCACACCTGGTTTGACCTTTCGTTGGGTAAAGGCAGAGGCCATGGCAGCAAACATGGTGATGCCCGCAGAGGGCCCATCCTTTGGGGTGGCCCCTTCAGGCACGTGCATGTGCACATTGTATTGCTGAAAGGTCCTGGGGTCAATACCCAGGTCACCGGCACGGGCTTTCAGATACTCAAAGGCCAGTGTGGCCGATTCCTTCATCACCTCGCCCAGGTTACCCGTGAGGCTAAGCCGCCCTTTGCCTTTACTCAGGCTTACTTCCACAAAGAGCACCTCCCCTCCCGAATAGGTCCACGCCAGACCCGTCATCACACCAGCGATATCTTTCAACAGGGACTGGTCCCTGCTGAACCGGGGTGCACCCAGGATGGTGCGCAGGTCATCCCGGGTGATGGCTGGATCGATCTTCTTTTCCAGCACAATATCCCGTGCCCTGGCCCGGGCTACCTTGGCAATGGTTTTTTCCAGGCTGCGGACACCCGACTCCCTTGTGTAATCCTCTATGATCCTCTCCAATACCCGTTTCCCCAGTTTCAGTTGGCCCTTTTTCAGGCCGTGGGCCTTCATCTGTTTGGGGATCAGATGCCGGCGTGCAATCTCCTGCTTCTCTTCCACGATGTAGCCGCTGAGGTCGATCACCTCCATCCGGTCACGCAGGGCAGGCTGTAGTCCAGCCAGGGTGTTGGCAGTGGCGATGAACATGATATTGGACAGGTCGTATTCAACCTCCAGGTAATTATCATAAAAACTGTTATTTTGCTCTGGATCAAGCACCTCCAGCAACGCCGAGGAAGGATCCCCACTGAAGGTCTTGTAGCCAACCTTGTCCACCTCATCCAGCACAAATACGGGGTTTGATGAACCAGCTTTTTTCAGGTTCTGGATAATGCGCCCCGGCATGGCGCCCACATAGGTTTTGCGGTGGCCCCTTATTTCAGCCTCATCGCGCAGTCCACCCAACGACATTCGGATGTATTTTCGTCCGATAGCGCGCGCAATGGAGCGGCCCAGGGAAGTCTTTCCCACTCCGGGCGGACCGACAAAGCAGAGGATGGGAGACTTCATGTCGCCCTTAAGCTTCAGCACGGCCAGGTACTCGATGATGCGGTCCTTGATTTTCTCCAGTCCGTAGTGATCACGGTCAAGGATACGTTGCGCTTTATCCAGGTCAAAATTGTCGGGCGTATATTCATTCCACGGCAGCTCCACCAGTGTTTCCAGATAGTTCATGTGGACAGTGTACTCCATGGCCGCAGGGTTCATCCGTTGCAACCTGCCCAGCTCCTTGGCAAACACCTCTTCCACCTGCATCGACCATTTCTTCTTTGCCGCCCGTTCTTTTAGTTCGCTGATCTGCTGTTCCTGCGGGTTGCCCCCCAGCTCCTCCTGGATGGTCTTCAGCTGCTGGCCCAGGATATAGTCGCGCTGCTGCTTGTCAATGTCTACCTTGACCTTGGACTGAATCTGGTTCTTTAGCTCCACAACCTGCAGCTCCCGCTTCAAATGGGTCAGCACCAAATTGGCGCGTTCCTCAAGGTCAGGGATCTCCAGCAGTTTCTGTTTGTCTTTGACCTCGATGTTCAGATTGGAAGAGATAAAATTCACCAGGAAAAACGGGCTCTCAATGTTTTTTAATGCGAAGGCAGCCTCGCTGGGCACGTTGGGAGAGAGCTTCACAATCTGGATGGCCATATCCTTGATGGTGGATATCAAGGCATTGAATTCGTTGTCCGTCCGGGCCTGATCACCGGTTTCGTAGGAAGTGACCCTGGCTATAAAATAGGGATCTATGCTGGTAAGCTCTTGCAGTTCAATGCGTTTTTTCCCCTGGATGATCACCGTGGTATTACCGTCCGGCATCTGCAGCACCTTCACAATGAGGGCAGCGGTCCCGATCCTGTTTAAATCATCGAAACCCGGCTCTTCGACAGAGGCGTCCTTTTGAGACACGACCCCCACAATGCGCGATTTTTTGTATACTTCACGCACCAACTTGATGGATTTATCACGGCTGACCGTGATGGGAATGACCACACCAGGAAAGAGAACATTGTTTTTAAGCGCCAGGATGGCCAGCTCTTCGGGCAGGTCTTCCATGGCCATCTGTTGTTCTTCTTCCGCCGACAACAAGGGGATGAATTCCGTGTCGGCATCTGGCTGATCGTCGCTGATTAAAAAATCCTTATCAAACATTCCGGTCATTTTGCGTCAAAATGTCATTGTCATTAAAAACCAAGCCATAATGTCCATTTTATGCACCTTGACCTGGCACCGGGCACAGAATGCGCACCCTATCTTTTCCCTCCAAAGCCTGGTATACACGACAATAAGCCTGTTCTCCAGTATTTGACCGTTCATATGTACAAGCAATGTGCCAAGTTGCACGTAGTCACCAAAAAACAGGTGCACCATGAATCAATTGATGCACCTGTTTTTGAATGACAAGGTAACAGTTTACCGAAAACACGAAGCTTGTCCGGTAGAATCAATTTCCCAATCACACCAGTTTGCGATAACCCATGGTGTGTTCAAATACGTTCCGCAGAATCCGCTCTTCCGAGGGGGTGAATTCCTTGTCTCTCCTCTGGTACATCCTGCGGGCTGCATCTACGGCTTTATCAAAATCAAGGGTGGTAAAGCCCGATACGCTGCCCCAGGAGAAGGAGGGGATGAAATTGCGCATGAACCCCGCACCAAAAACCTGTGCGCTGACCCCAATCACGGTGCCTGTATTGAACATGGTGTTGATGCCGCACTTGCTGTGATCTCCCATAAAGGTGCCGCAGAAAGTCAGGCCCGTGTTCATAAAACTTTCCTCGGCATAATCCCACAGCCTGATTTCATCATAATTGATCTTCAGGTTGCTCGTATTGGTATCTGCCCCAATGTTGCACCACTCACCGATCACGCTGTGTCCGAGGAAGCCCTCGTGCGCCTTATTGGAATAGCCAAATATCACCGAGCTCTGCATCTCTCCACCCACTTTGCTGAAAGGACCAATGGATGAGCCACTGTAAATCCTTGCTCCCATCCTGACAACGGCCCCTTCACCAATGCCTGCGGGGCCCTGTATCATGGCACCATCCATAACATGGGCACCCCTGGCGATGTAAACCGGACCATCCGAGGCATTGATCATGGCCATGCCGACCCTCGCTCCTTCCTCAATGAACACATTTTCTGAACCGATCACACGTGCATGCTCCGGCACCGGCTGGCTTTCCCTTTCACTGGTCAGGAGGTGGTAATCATCAACAATCTGCCGCTCATTCAGCAAAATGATGTCCCACAGGTGGAACAGCTTGTTGATCTTAGCCTGTGTGTGCAGCGGATCCACTGCTTCAAGAAGCTCCTGCTCCATGTTCCCGATGTCGTCCGCCTTTACCCGGTGGGCTATCAAAATATCACCCGAAATCAGTGTCTGGTTGGGAGCCAGTTGCCCGATTTCATCCAGGAGCTGTGCATCGGGCACCACACTGGAGTTGATCAGTACATTGTCAGCCTCTCTGACCATAGGGTACTGATCAGCCAGGTAAGGTTCTGTAAGGGTGGAGGTCTTTGCCTGCAGATATTTTTCCCATTTCTCCCGCATGGTAAGTACCCCCACACGGATATCGGCCAGCGGCCTGATGAAGGTGAACGGTAGCAGGTGGTTTCGTGCCTGTGCACCAAATAGGATGTAGTTCATACAATAGGCTTATAATGTGATGAAATATATGATAGGATCAATCAAGAGATTACCCCATAAATATACACAAAAAAAGCCCTCGGCGGAGGGCTTTTTTATTAAAACTTTTAAACAAACACGCCTTATTTGTCTTTTCTCAGGTGCCTTTGGTACTTGGTCCTGAACTTATCTACCCGTCCCGCTGTGTCAACAAGCTGCTGCTTGCCGGTATAGAAAGGGTGCGAGGTGTGTGATATCTCCAGCTTTACAAGGGGATACTCCTTGCCATCCTCCCATGTTACGGTCTCTTTGCTGGTGGCCGTCGACCGGGTCAGAAAACTGTAGTCGTTGGACATGTCCTTAAAGACCACGTAACGATAGCTTTTGGGGTGGATATCTTTCTTCATCTCTGTGTTTGTTTTTGTGATTTTTCGGAGCGGCAGATAGGCACTACCGGCCACGAAAGATTGCTTTTGTTGAATCCTTTTTAAGGACTGCAAAATTAGCAATTTTTTTTGAATACAAAACTTTTTCTCAAAAGTTTCAGTCAAGCACATTCACCACCAGTCCGCTGCGCAACTTGGGTTCGAACCAGGTGGTCTTCGGCGGCATGATATTGCCTGTATCGGCTATATCCATCAACTGCTTCATGGTGACGGGGTAGAGGGCAAAAGCCACCTGCATCTCTCCACTGTCAACGCGCCGCTTCAGCTCACCAAGTCCCCTGATTCCACCAACAAAATCAATGCGTTTATCGGTGCGCAGGTTCTTTATTCCGAGGATGGGTTCCAGGACCGATCTGGACAGGATGGTCACATCCAGCACACCGATGGGATCATTGTCATCGTAAGTGTGGTCCTTGGCCTTCAAGGCATACCACTCTCCGTCAAGGTACATGCTCAAAAGATGCAGTGCATCTGGTTTGAATTCCCCGGCACCCTTATTTTCCACCACAAAATCGTTGTCAAGACGATCCAGGAACTCCTCTTTAGTCAGGCCATTGAGGTCTTTCACTACGCGATTGTAGTCAATGATGGTAAGCTGGTTATCAGGGAACAGCACCGCCATAAAGAAATTGTATGGCTCGTCTCCCCTGTGCCCGGGATTCTGACCTTTCTTTTCATTGCCCACCAGTGCCGCGGCGGCTGTCCGGTGATGACCATCGGCCACATAGAAGTACTTTACACCGGCGAATAACTCCTCCAGTCTTTCGATGGTGCGCTCCTTCTCAATGACCCAAAACAGGTGACCAAATCCATCGTCTGCTACAAAGTCATAAACCGGTGGCGCCTTCACCACCCCTGCCACGATCTCATCCACCTCACCCAACTGCGGATAGGTGAAGAATACGGGTTCCGCATTGGCATTCAGCATGCGCACATGCTTCATCCTGTCCTCTTCCTTATCGGGGCGGGTCAGCTCGTGTTTCTTAATGATCTCATTCATGTAATCTTCCACACCGGCACAGCCAACGATGCCGTATTGCGTCTTTTCTCCCCAGGTCTGGGCATAGACGTAATAGTTGGGCTTCTCGTCCCGCTTTAACCAGCCATTGCTGATGAAGCGTTCAAAATTTTCACGGGCCTTGTCATAGACCTGCTGTGAATAGAGGTCGGTGTCTTCCGGCAATTCAATTTCCGGCTTGACCACCCGCAGAAAGCTGTAGGGGTTGTCGCCGGCCTCATCCCGGGCCTCGGCCGAATTCAACACATCATATGGCCTGGAGGCCAAATCTTTTACGATCTCTTTAGGGGGCCTGAAACCCCTGAATGGTTTTAATATTGCCATGGTTCTCTTCTCTTGTTTTATATGCCACAAACAGACCAGCCAGCAGGAGAAGCCGGGCAATCAGCATGTCATCATCCACGCACATGCTCAAGGCAAGCGGCGATCAGCCGGCAGGTCTGACTGGCAAATGACTAATTGACTTTAAATGTTTCGTCCCCTTTTTCAAGGTAGTTCACAATCTGGGTCGCTGCGGCGATGCCCGCATTGATATTGGCCTCTGCTGTTTGGGCACCCATTTTCTTGGCGGTGAACACAAAGCGTCCGGGAAACTTCTCTTCAATCTCTGCACGGCAACTGGGGGCCACATCGCTCAGGTAGCGGATATCCTGGCGCTCTGTCATGGCCTTTATCAGGCCTTCCTCGTCCATCACCTCCTTGCGGGCCGTATTCACCAGCGTAGCCTTGGGGGGCATGGCAGTGAGCAGCTCATAGCCGATGGATCCTTTGGTCTTCTCATTGGCGGGGATATGCAGTGAAATGAAATCGCAGCTTTCGTAAAGCGCTTTTTCCGTGTCCAGCGGTTTGATGCCGTCCTGCTCCATTTCGGCCTTGTCAACAAAAGGGTCAAAGGCGTAGAGATCCATGCCGAAACCCCTGGCGATCTCTGCCACATACTTCCCTATGTTACCATAGGCATGTATCCCCAGTTTCTTTCCGCGAAGCTCGGTACCGGAGGTGCCATCAAACCCTTTGCGCACCTGGTAGAGCATCATGCCGAAGGCCAGCTCCGCTACGGCATTGGAGTTTTGGCCGGGGGTGTTCATGGCCACCACCGAATTGTTGGTACAAGCTTCCAGGTCGATGTTGTCGTATCCCGCCCCGGCCCGGACAATCACCTTGAGCCTGGGTGCTGCATTGATGATGTCGGCGGTGGCCTTGTCGCTGCGAATGATCATGGCATCCACATCGGCCGCCACCTCCTTCCACTGATCGGCAGAAGTATACTTTTCCAATAATATTAACTCATAACCGGCCTTGTCCAGCACCTCCCTGATGCCATCAACGGCAGCTGGTGCAAAGGGCTTCTCGGTTGCTACCAATACTTTTTTCATGACGATGTATTTTTGGGGTTTATACAAAGGCTCTCCCCGGCTGCCAGTGACAGCCGGGGAAAGGCCATATCTGATTTCAACAAACGGAGACCGGTCAGCCTGTGCTTCCAGTCAAGGAACAGGGAAGCAACAGTAGTATTCCGGCACACGATGCGGATCAGCCTGCCGGACTGCCATATCCGGCAAATGGCAGGCTGCCCGGGGAGAACATTACTTCTTGTGCTCCTTTTCAAAGGCCAGCATCACCTCGATGAGTGCCTGCACGCTCTCTTTTGGCATGGCATTGTAAGTGGATGCCCGG
>SKNE01000263.1 GCA_007120675.1 Bacteroidales bacterium | reverse complement strand
TAGGCTTTGGCTTTGATGTGCACCCATTTGTCAGTGGCCGGCCGCTGGTGCTGGGTGGCATAACCATCCCTTTTGATAAGGGCCTGGCCGGCCACTCCGATGCCGACGTGCTGGTGCACGCCATCATGGATGCCCTGCTGGGCGCGGCCGGACTGAGGGATATCGGGGAGCACTATCCCGATCATGACAGCCTGTACAGGGAGATGGACAGTAAGCGGATGCTGGCCGATACCATGGCCAAAATCAGGGAGGCAGGTTATTGGGTGGGCAACATCGACTGTACGCTCTGCCTGCAGCGACCAAAGATTGCCAGCTACATAGGGGATATGCAGGAGATCCTCTGCCAAGTCATGGAAATAGAGAAAGAAGCTTTGTCGATCAAGGCCACCACCACCGAGCACCTGGGCTTCGTTGGCAGGGAGGAGGGTGCCGCAGCCTGGGCCGTGGCCCTGCTTCGGTCGTCAGCGCCTTAGCTGGAAGCTCTCCCCGAGGTATAGCCTGCGCACTTCCTTGTCGCTGGCCAGGTCCTCCGCCGTGCCCGCCTTTAGTATGCTTCCCTCAAAGAGCAGGTAGGCCCTGTCGGTAATGCTCAGGGTTTCATGTACATTGTGATCGGTGATCAGCACCCCGATGTTTTTCTCCTTGAGCTGGGAGACGATCTGCTGGATGTCCTCCACGGCGATGGGGTCGACGCCGGCGAAGGGTTCGTCCAGGAGAATGAATTTCGGGTCCACGGCCAGCGAACGCGCTATTTCGGTCCGCCGCCTTTCTCCGCCCGAGAGGGTGATCCCCTTGCTTTTCCGGATATACTGCAGGCCAAACTCGTCCAGCAGGCCCTCCAGCTTGTCCCGCTGCTCCGCCTTGCTCTTTCCGCTGAACTCCAGCACGGCCCTGATGTTGTCTTCCACACTCAGGTTGCGGAAAACACTGGCCTCCTGGGCCAGGTAGCCAATGCCGCGCTTGGCTCTCCTGTACATGGGCTCCCTGGTGATGTTTTCCCGGTCCAGGTGGATGGTGCCCTGGTTGGGCTTGATCAGTCCGACGATCATATAAAAGGTGGTGGTCTTCCCCGCCCCGTTGGGTCCCAGCAGGCCCACGATCTCCCCCTGGCTCACTTCCACCGACACATGGTTCACCACCACACGCTTTTTGTATTTCTTCACCAGGTCCCTGGTATACAGCTTCATTCCTGTCATACACTCCTCAATTAAAGGACTCCTCAGATAATGCCTTCGTTCAGGATGTCGTGCAGGTGCACGACCCCTTTGTACTCCCCTTCATCCACAACGAGCAGCTGGGTGATATTGTTTTGACGCATCAGCTCCAGGGCATCCACAGCCAGGGTACTTCCCGGGATGGTCTTGGGGTCCGTGGTCATTATATCCTTTGCCCTGAGGCCGGATATGTCCTCACCCTTTTGCAGCATGCGGCGCAGGTCGCCATCGGTGATGATGCCCACCACGCGGCCATGATCCAGCACGGCTGTCACCCCGAGCCGCTTCCCCGATATCTCCACGATCAGGGCCGGTATGTCGTCTGCCGGTGTCACCGCCGGCCTGGCATTCCTGGGATAGAGGTTCTCTGCCTTGAGGTACAGCTGCTTACCCAGTGAGCCACCGGGGTGGTAGCGGGCAAAGTCGCTGGCAGTGAATCCGCGGCAGTGCAGAAGTGCCATGGCCATGGCGTCACCCATGACAAGCTGGGCCGTGGTGCTGCATGTGGGTGCCGGGTTGCCCGGACTCGCTTCCTGCTCCACCGTGGTGTTGATCACGATATCGGACTGGCGGGCCAGGTAGGAAGCGGTGTTGCCCACCATCCCGATGAGGAGTGCGCCGAGGGACTTCAGCATGGGGGTCAGGACCTTGATCTCGGGGGTGCTGCCGCTGTTGCTGATGCAAATGATGATGTCTTCCCTTTGTATGATGCCCAGGTCGCCGTGGATGGCATCGGCGGCGTGCATGAAGATAGAAGGGGTGCCCGTGGAGTTAAAGGTGGCTACGATCTTTCCGGCAATGATGGCACTCTTGCCGATCCCGGTGATCACCACACGGCCACTGCAGTCCAGTATGCGTTCCACGGCACGGACGAATTGGGAATCAATATACGCTTTCAAGCCCCTGATCGCAAGGTATTCATCCTCTATGGTACGTAAAGCAATCTCTTGTATGTCCGCTGCGTTCTTCACTGTAAAAAAATATGGAAAAGTTATTGCTTGAATGGCTTTTTAATGGTAAATTTACAGTACAAACCTACAGGATTTTTCTCAATATCAGGAAAATCAGCCATATTTCCCCGCAGTGGCAGATGCTAATCCACGGAGTAATGCGGTTACAAAGTTGAATGTCAATACGTTGTGTAATGGAGGTAAATAGCAGTGTGTCTCTTCGCGAGCTGCTGAAGCAGATTTTTGGTTATGGTGCCTTTAAAGGGGACCAGGAGGCCATTGTGCGGAGTTTGCTGGATGGTCACGATACCTTTGTGATCATGCCCACGGGTGGTGGAAAATCGATGTGTTACCAGTTGCCGGCATTGATTGGAGAAGGCACCGCCATTGTGGTGTCGCCCCTGATAGCCCTGATGAAGAACCAGGTGGATGCCATCCGCAACTTCGCCAGCTATGACGGCATTGCACATGTGCTGAACTCATCGCTCTCCAGGGCCGAGGTAAACCAGGTAAAGAGTGACCTGAGCAGCGGCTTAACCAAGTTGCTTTATGTGGCCCCGGAGTCCCTCACCAAGGAGGATAACGTGGATTTTCTGCGCTCCATTCCCCTGTCCTTTTTTGCCATCGATGAGGCCCACTGCATCTCGGAGTGGGGTCATGATTTCCGGCCTGAGTACCGCAGGCTGCGTCCCATCATCGATATCCTGGATGACGGGGTGCCGGTCATCGCCCTCACGGCCACGGCCACGCCAAAGGTTCAGCAGGATATCCAGAAGAACCTGCGGATGATGGATGCCAGGCGCTTTATTTCCTCTTTCAACCGCCCGAACCTCTACTATGAGATCAGGCCCAAGACCAAGAATATCACCCGTGACATCATTCGTTATGTGAAGGCCCAGGAGGGTAAGTCGGGCATCATTTATTGCCTCAGCCGTAAAAAGGTGGAGGAGCTGGCCGCCACCCTCCAGGTCAATGGGGTCAGGGCCCTGCCTTATCATGCCGGCTTGGATTCTGCCGTGCGTGTGTCCAACCAGGACCAGTTCCTGATGGAGGATGCCGACGTGATCGTGGCCACGATAGCCTTTGGCATGGGTATCGACAAACCGGATGTTCGTTATGTGATCCACCATGACTTTCCCAAGAGCCTGGAAGCCTATTACCAGGAGACAGGGCGCTCGGGACGGGATGAGGGGGAGGGTAATTGCATCGCCTTTTATTCCTATGACGACATCCAGAAGATGGAAAAGTTCCTCAAAGGCAAACCGGTGGCAGAGCAGGAGATTGGCATGCAGCTCCTGATGGAGACGGTGGCCTATGCCGAGTCGTCCATTTGCCGCCGAAAGACCCTGCTGAACTATTTTGGGGAGATCTATCACAAGGAAAACTGTGGCTCATGTGACAATTGTTTAAATCCCAAGGAAAAGTTTGAAGGAAAAGAATATATTTGCCTGCTGTTAGAAACCGTTTTGGCGGTGAAGGAACTGTTTAAGCCAACACATGTAATCAATATTCTTATGGGAAAAGGTACCACAACCGTAAAATCCTGCAAGCACAATCAACTGGAGGTTTTTGGAAAGGGTGCTGACAAGGACCAGAAATTCTGGTTTGCCGTTCTGCGGCAGGCCCTGATCGAGAGATTGCTGGAAAAAGACATAGAGGACTATGGAACGTTGAAGCTGACCGGTGCAGGCAAGGACTACCTGGATAGTCCCCGCTCAGTGATGATGAGCAAGGACCACGATTATGACAATCCCGAGGAGGTGGACGGCATGACGGGACTGGCACAGAAAACCAGTGCCACCGACAAGGTCTTGTTTGCCTTGCTGAAGGACCTGCGCAAGCAGATGGCCCGCAAGCACAACCTGCCCCCCTTTGTCATTTTCCAGGATCCGTCGCTGGAGGATATGGCCATACAATACCCTGTCAAACTGGATGAGCTGAAGCAGATCACCGGGGTCGGCTCAGGAAAGGCAGAGCGTTTCGGCAGGCCCTTTGTAGACCTGATCGAACGTTATGTGGCAGACAACGAGATTGAACGGCCGATGGACATGGTGGTAAAGTCGGTGGTGAACAAGTCGGGGCTCAAGGTTTACCTGATCAAAAATATCGACAGGAAAGTGTCCCTGGAGGACCTGGCAGAGGCCAAGGGGCTTGATTTTGACGAGCTGCTGCAGGAGCTGGAAAGTATTGTGGCCAGTGGAACCAAGATAGATATACGTTACTACATCAACGAGGTGGTGGACATTGACAAGCAGGAAGAGATATTCGACTACTTTAAAACGGCCGAAACCGATTCCTACCAGGAGGCCCTGGCTGAGCTGGGTGAGGATGAATTCTCCGAAGAGGAGGTACGCCTCATGCGGATACGTTTCTTCTCAGAAATGGGTAACTGAGTCTTTTTCCGCCTGGCTGCCCCCTTTGGCCGTCATCACCACCTGTTGCCACTGCTACTGCCTGTCATATTTCAGCACCTGATCGGTGAAGTACTCCAGCCTGACTCCCGCGTCCCGGAACAATTGTTCCGACTCCGCTGCTGCGTGGTATTTCTTTTCGCAGACCACCCGTTCAATCCCGCAATTGATGATCAGCATGGCACACACCCTGCAGGGTGTCATCCGGCAATAAAGGGTAGCACCCGAGATGGCTATGCCCAAACGGGCCGCCTGGCATATGGCGTTTTGTTCTGCGTGGACGGTCCGCACGCAGTGCATGGTGGTGTGCCCATCCTCATGCAATACCCGCTTCATCTGATGCCCGCTGTCGTCACAATGGGGCAGTCCCTTGGGGGACCCCACGTAACCCGTGACAAGGATTTGCCGGTCGCGGGCAATGACGCATCCGCTACGGCCCCTGTCGCACGTGGCCCGCTTGCTCACCGTGTGGGCAATCTCCATGAAGTATTCATCCCAACTGGGTCGCTGATAGCTCGTTTCTTTTTCCATCCGGATTGGTTTAGCCTGCTGATTGTTTTATTCGCTGCAGAATGGTTTCGGTCTGCCGGTTCAGCTGTTCAATGGTGCCGTTGTTGGTGATGACGTGGTCAGCCACCTGTATGCAGGCCGACAGGTTTTGCTTGTTGGGGTCGCTGGCATGCATTTCCCGCTCTTCATTGCTGAGAAAGACCTGGTAGGAGACCTGGTCTGTTTCAGAATTCCTTTTACGGATGCGCTGAAACCTTATCCGGGGGTCGGCATCCACCGCCAGGAGGTAAAAACCGGGGTGCCTGCGCAGGGAGTCGATTTCACCTGGTGCACGTATGCTTTCAATCACGGCGTCCCTGCCATCTTTCACGGCTTCGGCAAACAGTTCTTCGATGATGTATGCGGGTCCGTATTTGGCCCTGAGGGTGTTAGCGATGGCGGTGAGGGTGTCGCGGTTGACAGGCATGTTGCGCCGCATCAGCTCGTCCCTCAGGAAATCGCGGACAGAATAGTGACGGAAGGATTGTTTGTCCACCAGGTATTCCACCACCGTGCCTTTGCCTGCGCCCAGCGTGCCCGTTATGCCCAGTACGATCATAGGTGTAAAAATAAGGTTTTTTCAAAAAAAAAGCCCCGTTAAAGATAACGGAGCCCCGAAGCAATACGTTTTTAAGGGTACTTACACTTTTTTAACATTTATGGCCTTTTTCCCCCTTTCATCTTCCGAGATCTCAAAGCTCACCTTGTCGTCGTTGGCGATGGGCTCGAGCAGGCCAGTATGGTGCACAAAAACATCCTTCTCCGTTTTGTCATCAATGATGAATCCATACCCTTTTTTCTCATTAAAAAATTTAACGGTACCGGTTTCCATAACAAGCAGGTTTAGTGGTAAAATACGGTGAACAATCAAAAATACGACATTTTTCCACACTCACAATGTTTTTTGAAAAAAAATACCAATAAAGCCGCTGTTTTTATATTTGAATGGGGTTTCAGTCCGCAAAGCAGCCAGAAAAAACCGGTTGCCCATCGTTTGTGTTGACTGTTGCAAGCAGAGAGGTTTAGGTCAAACGAAGAGGCAACCGGTGGTGCAAAGGTAAGACATTGTCAGAAATAGTTGATCTCCTGCATCAGCAATGTGGGGTTTTCCAGCAGGGCCGGATGCTTATCCATGTGTATCATGGCGCTGATGGGGAGTTTGATGGCCCTCACGGTCCCGCTGTCCGGCCCCTCTTTGGTCTTGACGATGAGCAGCGAACCGGCATGGATCAGAAATGAGGGCAGGTTGCTGGTGAGCTCAAGGACTTTACCGACGGCCTCCTTTAAAGCGCTGTTTTTGCAGTCCAGTCCCCTGACGCATTGGCTGATCTCGTCCATCCTCACATACAATTCCTGGAGGCTTAAGTCATCCTTCGACTTTGTCATGTACTCCCTCAGGTTGTTGCTGAGGGGTTCCTTTGCGCACAGCTCAAATCCAGCTGCATCCATGAGCCGTATGACGGCCTCGCGACACTGTTTCAGCCGGTCCGCATCGCTTGTTTCAAAATAGGAGACCACGGGCACGTGTCGCATGAGCGACTTGTTTTTGTAGTCGGTGTTGATGGAGTTGAAGCTGATGTATTCGCTGAAAGAATTTTGCAGGATATAAATCTGGTCTTTCAGGCGGCTGATCTCCCTGGCGTGCTTTTGCTCCAGCCTGTTGATCTTCCGCTCATAATATTTGTAATACTGCTTCATGAACTTATTCTGCGGCCCTGCGGCCACCAGGCGCTGTCCCTCTTCGGTATCAGTAAATTTGTTGAAGTTCTCGATGAACTTTTCTGCCAGGTCGTTTGCCTGCTTCATGTAGGCGGTTTCGTACTTCCACGTGTTTTTGGGGTTCAGGATTTTTGGGTCGACCCCTTTTATTTCCGTGGGAACCATCAGTCCGAATGGCGCCAGCTCTTGTACCTTGGCTTTGTCCAGCGAGCCATCCAGGATGGCATGGATGATCCTGCGGGTGCTGTCGATGTCGATGCGCTGGCCGATACCGTAAGGGCCCCCGATCCAGCCCGTGTTGACCAGGTAGGCCGTGGCACCGTGCTCCTTCATCTTGCGGGCCAGCTCCTGGGCGTACACGGTGGGGTGCAAGAGGAGGAAGGCAGCGCCAAAGGCGGAGGAGAAGGTGGGCAAGGGCTCTTTGACACCCCGTTCCGTGCCCGCCAGCTTGGCCGTGTAGCCGCTCAGAAAGTAGTACATGGCCTGGTCCCGGTTGAGCCGCGCCACCGGTGGCAGGATGCCGAATGCGTCGGCGGTGAGAAAAATGACTTTTTTTGGGTGCCCCCCCTTTGAGACGGGCCGCACGATGTTCTTGATGTGGTAAAGGGGGTAGGACACGCGGGTGTTCTCCGTTTTGCTGGTGTTGGAAAAGTCTATCTCCCCGCTCTTTTCGTCGTACACCACGTTCTCCAGGAGGGCATCGCGCTTGATGGCGTGGTATATGTCGGGTTCTTTCTCCTTGCTCAGGTTGATGCATTTGGCGTAACAGCCCCCTTCAAAGTTGAAGATCCCCTCTTCGTCCCATCCATGCTCATCATCGCCGATGAGGTAGCGGTCAGGATCGGCCGACAGGGTTGTTTTACCCGTGCCCGACAGGCCAAAAAAGATGGCTGTATCCCCATTCTTGCCCATGTTGGCAGAGCAGTGCATGGAGGCGATCCCCCTCAGGGGGAGGTAATAATTCATTACGGAGAAAAAGCCTTTTTTGATCTCCCCCCCGTACCAGGTGCCTCCGACGACGGCCCGGCGTTCCTTCAGGTTGAATGCCACGTAGACATCGGAGTTCAGATCCTGCTCCACCCAATCCTTGTTTACGGTTTTACAGGCATTCAGCATGACAAAGTCGGGCTCAAAATCCTGCAGCTCTTCCTCCGATGGCCTGATGAACATATTCTTTACAAAGTGGGCCATCCAGGCCACTTCTGTGATGACCCGTATTCGGATGCGGGTGTTTTCGTTGGCCCCGCAAAAGGCATCCATCACGTAGAGCTTTTTCCCCTGGAACTGTTCCAGGGTGGTATCCATGAGCGACTTCCACACCTTTTCCGATATGGGTTTGTTGTCGGAGCGGTTCTTTCCGTCTGCCCACCATATATTGTCTTTGGAGCTTTCCTCTTCCACGATATATTTGTCTTTGGGCGATCGTCCGGTAAATATCCCGGTATCAACGGCCACCGCCCCGGTGTCGGTGACAAATCCCTTTTCGTATCCTTCAAGGGAGGGGGCTGTCTCGTGCTGGTAAAGCGCTTCATAGTAGAGGTTATAGAAGACTTCACGGACGTCGTGGATTCCGTATTGGCTCAGATCGGGAGCCTGGAGGCCTGTTTGGCCTGATGTGGTGGGTTCTTGCATGACTGAAGCAGGTTTTATGGTTTATGGCAGCGATGGTATGTTCCACCCGGAAGGTGGACGGTGCCAAAAATAAGAAAAAACCTGCGGGTTCGCGGGGGACTGTCAGTTTTTTTTGTTGAAAAGGGCATTTGCCCTGCGCCGGGTCGCCAGGATGATCTGGTACATGCAGGGTACGATGACCAGGGTAAGGAAGGTGGCCACCGACAGGCCAAAAATGACGGTCCACGACATGGGACCCCAGAACCTGGCGTTATCGCCGCCAAAATAGATCTGGGGATTCAAATCGGTCAGCAGGGTGACGAAATTGATGTTTAGTCCCACGGCAAGGGGGAGCAGGCCCAGTATCGTGGTGATCGCCGTGAGTACGACCGGCCTGAATCGGGTGAGGCCCGCCTGCCGGATGATGGCCAGGCTCTGATCGGCCGGGAGGAAATCTTCCTCAGGCGTCCCCATTTCAGCCCGTTTTCCCTGGTGCAGGTAATCGGTGTAATCGATCAGTACGATGGCGTTGTTGACCACCACGCCGGCGAGGCTGACGATCCCCACACCCATCATGATGATGATGAAGTCCATGTTGAAAAGGGCCAGTCCGAAGAAAACACCGGCGGTACTGAAGATGACGCTGCCGATGATGATGAAGGGCTTGAAGATGGAGTTGAACTGGGTAACAAGAATTAAAGAGATGAGCGACACGGCAATGAGCAGTGCCCGGATAAGAAAGGCCATGGATTCTTCCTGCTCCTGCTGTTCCCCCGTGAAGGCATATTGATACCCCTCAGGTATGTCCATGTT
>SKNE01000064.1 GCA_007120675.1 Bacteroidales bacterium | reverse complement strand
TGCGCAAAAAGGCCGCCTTGTGCCATGAAAAACCAATGAATGAGTTCCGTGTACAGGAGGAACCGCTGCGCTTTCCCATGATTTTTTTCATGCGCCTGGGTGTATATTTCGCCCGAAAAAAATTCATGTACATTTCTCCTGTAAAAACCCACCATCATTTTGTGTGAAAAAATACAAAATGCTGGTGTACAGGAGGAACCGCTTCGCTTTCCCATGAATTTTTTTCATGCGTTGTGTGTAATTTTGCCTGAAAAAAATTCATGTACATTTGCAGTGCAGGAAGGCCAAAGAACAGGAGCACATAGCATGAATACCTTTGAGGGAAAAAGCATCACGCTGCGACCGATTGAAATAAGGGACCTGGAAGTGGTTTACCAGTGGGAGAACGATGCCGCCAACTGGGTGCACACCAACCACCTGAACCCCTTTAGCCGTTTTTTCCTGGAACAATACATCCTTCACTCAGATAACAATATATATACTGACAAGCAGTTGCGACTGATGATCGATAAAAAGGGGGGACAGCCCATTGGAATCATTGACCTCTTCGATTTCGATCCGCATCACAAAAGGGCTGCCGTGGGCATCATGATAGACCCGGACCACCAAAACAAGGGTTATGCCTCCGATGCACTGCAGGTAGTGATTGGCTACGCACGCGACATACTGGGTTTGAAACAGCTTTATTGTGGTATCGGGGAGGGAAACGAGCACTCCATGAAGCTCTTTACCAGGGAGGGCTTTCGTGTCACCGGCACCCGTGAGTCGTGGCGCCTGGACGGAAGCAGCTACAAGGATGAGTACTTCTTACAACTGATCTTCGCATGATGGGGGCAAAAACCAAACGCAGTCTCATGGCCACAGGGCTGGCCCTTGCCATTATCGCCACGGCGGCCGCCGGCCTGTTTTACCTGGTCGTCTTTGCACCCAACGTGAAGCTGGAGGGTCCCGAAAGCACCGTGATCCATATACCGTCCGGCAGCGCCTATGAGGATGTGCGCGAGATGCTGATACGGGAGAACCTGCTCAGGAACAGCCGAAGTTTTGAATGGCTTGCCCGCCGGAAGAATTACCCGGCCCGCATCATGCCAGGACGCTACCGCATAGTTGATGGCATGAGCAACAACAGCCTGATCAATCTTCTAAGGTCAGGCGAACAGGAGGCGGTAAACCTGGTTTTCAACAATATACGCTCCGTTGAGCAGCTGGCATCGGTCATCGCCGAGCAAATTGAAGCCGACTCCCTCTCCATCGTCCGGCTTTTTTCTGACAATCACCTCATGGAAGAGCTGGGTGTCGACAGCCAGGACCTTAAACTGCTGTTTATTCCCAACACCTACCAGGTTTACTGGACCACCAGTCCCCGCCAGCTTTTTCACAGGATGGAGCGGGAATACCATGCTTTCTGGAACGAGAACAGGCGTGCGCAGGCCCGCGAGGCGGGATTAAGTCTGCAGGAAGTGGGCATCCTGGCATCCATCGTTCAGAGTGAAACCAGCAAGCAGGATGAGATGCCCCGAATTGCCGGGGTCTTCATGAACCGCCTCCAACGAAACATCCCCCTGCAGGCTGACCCCACCGTAATTTTCGCCATTGGCGACTTTAGCATCAGGAGGGTGCTTAACAGCCACCTGGCCTACGACTCACCCTACAACACCTACCTGTATGCCGGACTTCCACCGGGTCCCATCAGACTCCCTGAGCCCCATAGCATTGATGCGGTATTGAACTACGAAGAACACGACTACCTCTATTTCAGTGCAAAGGAAGATTTTAGCGGCTACCACGTATTTGCACGCACCTACAGGGAACACCTGGATAATGCAAGGAGGTACCGGCGCGCCCTCGACCAGCTGAGGGTGTTCCGCTAAAGGCTGCAGCTGGTCCGCATAACCTGGCAGCAAGAGCTGCAAAAGCAGTACAGGATAAACCCAATCAATAAAGCAAGAACAACAGAACCAACTTCCTTATGACAAAGATTCGATTCGGAACAGACGGCTGGCGGGCCGTCATTGCCAAAGAATTTACCACAGCCAATGTGGCGCGCATAGCGGCTGGCAGTGCCCGCTGGTTAAAGAGGCAGGGCAACTCACCGTCTGTGGTGCTGGGTCACGACTGCCGTTTTGGTGGCGAACTGTTTGTGGAGACCGTGGCCAGGGTGATGGGCCTGCACGGTGTCAGGGTCTACATGGCCACAAGCTTTGTTACGGCACCCATGATCAGCATGGCCACGATGCGCACGGGCAGCGGACTGGGCGTCTTTATCACCGCCAGCCACAACCCGCCCATGTACAACGGATACAAGCTCAAGGGCAGCTATGGCGGTCCACTGCTTGAAGAGCAGGTGCAGGAGGTGGAAGCCCTGATCCCCGACGAGCCGCCGCCAGGCATTGACACGCAGTCGCTGGAAGGTCTCTCGGGACAGGGACTCCTGGAGCAGATCGACCTGGAAGAGATGTATTGCCGCTACCTGGAACAGGCATTTGACCTGGAAACCATCCGCAGGTCGGACATGCACTTCGCCTTCGATGCCATGTATGGTTCCGGCCAGAATGTGATGCGCAGGCTGTTTCCCAACATCATGCTGATGCACTGCGAAAGGCAGCCCCTCTTTGACGGGATACCGCCCGAGCCACTGGCCCGCAACCTGGGGGCATTCAGCAAAGCCATCCGCCAGGCCGGCAACATCCATTGCGGACTGGCAGTCGACGGGGATGCCGACAGGACCGCCCTGATGGACCATGAAGGGCGGTATGTGGACTCCCACCATGTCATCCTGCTGCTGATCCATTACCTTCACCGCTATAAGGGCATCAGGGGAAAGGTGGCCACCGGCTTCTCATCTTCCGTCAAGATCCATAAGCTCTGCCAGGCATACAACATCCCCATCGAAGTGGTGAAGATCGGTTTTAAGCACATCTGCGGCATCATGCTCAAGGAAGAAGTGCTGGTTGGTGGAGAAGAATCAGGTGGCATAGCCGTTGCGGGACATATCCCGGAGCGCGACGGAATTTACAACGGACTCCTGATCTGGGAGGCGATGGTCAGAACAGGAAAGACGCTGGCCGGACTCATCAGTGAGGTGTACGACATCACGGGACCCTTTGCTTTCGAGCGCGCTGACCTGGAGCTCTCGCCCGAAGACAAGGAGCGCATTGTCGAAAATTGCCGTCACGGCCGCTACACCCGTTTCGGGAACTATACCGTAAAAAAGACGGAAACCCTGGATGGCTTCAAATATTACTTCAGCGAGAGCCAGTGGCTGATGATACGGCCATCCGGAACAGAGCCCGTTTTGCGCACCTATGCCGAGGGGGCGAACCAGCAGGAAGCACTGGACATACTGAAAGCCGGCTATGACACCATCATGGAAAAAGACACGGGATGACACGCCTTTTCCTGGTTTTCTTTCTTTGTTCCTTGCTTCCCGCCTTCCTGGCTTACAAAGCGAACGCCTTCGATCCGGGGAGTGGCATGAGCGAATCACGGGAACGGTGGGTTGAGGATACGGCCGGACGGAACCGGGGCATGGAAGAAGGGGAGTCCGGGAACAATCAGCACAGGTGGAGCGTGCGCAAGGTCGCCCTGGCGCACACCGGGGCCTACTCCCTTGTCATTGCAGGCCTTGACAGGCTCTGGTACCAGGACTATCCCCGCTCATCCTTCCATTTCCAGGATGACCTCGGCCACTGGAAGCAGATGGATAAACTGGGACACCTGGCCGCCACCTACCACCTGTCGCGCATCGGCGCCTGGAGCTTCCGTGCCGCCGGGGCCCGGCGCAAAGAGGCGGCCTTCTACGGGGCCATATCGGGCACCGCCCTGCTGACAGCAGTGGAGGTGCTCGACGGATTTTCCACCCAGTGGGGCTTCTCCCCCAGCGACATGGCAGCCAACATCCTTGGCACTGCACTCTTCCTGGGCCAGGAGCTGGCCTGGGAAGAACAAAAAATCCACCTCAAGTATTCCTACCGCAGCAATTCGCTGCACGCCTTCCGGCCCGGACTCCTGGGCGACAAGCTGCCGGAGAGGCTTTTGAAAGATTACAACGGCATGACCATGTGGCTCTCATTCAACCTGAACGCCCTCTTTGATCGTGCCAGCTGGGCACCTCCATGGCTGAACCTGGCCATTGGCCACGGGGCAAGCGGCATGCTAGGAGCCAGCCATAATCCGGAGAAGATCAACGGGCAGGAGTTACCGGTGCTGGTGCGTCACAGACAATGGTACTTATCGGCCGATGTGGACCTTACCAGGATTCAGACAGACAGTCCCCTGCTGAGCGGCATACTCAAAGGCCTGAACTTTGTTAAAATTCCCCTGCCAGGAATACAGTACAACCGGGTGGATGGCTGGATCTTTCACCTGGCTGCCTTTTGATTTTTTGTATATTTACCCCGGTGCAACCAGCCATATGACCGCTCCGGGCCGAAGGGCAAGGCGGTCATGAATTGACGGATCTCATCTCACTGAATGAATAAACCACAAACAAATGAAACAACACTACCTCCTCCCCCTGCTGCTTGCTGTCCTCTTTTTCCTGCCAGCCAACCAAGGCCGTGCCGATCACCACGGTGAACTGACCCACCCGGAAGATTTCTTCGGCTTCATGCCGGGAGAAGACCGCAGGATGTTCCTCTACGAAGACCTGATAGCCTACCTGGAACAGCTCCAGCAGGAATCTGACATGGTGCATATGATCCAGCAGGGCAGCTCACCCATGGGCAGGCCCATGTACATCACCTTTGTTTCCTCGGCCGAAAACATCGCCAACCTGGATCGCCTGCGTGAGATCAACCGCCGCCTGGCGCTGGATGGCGACATACCGTCCGGCGAGCTGGAGGCCCTCATAGAGGAGGGCCGCAGTTTTGTGCTGGTGACCCTGTCCATGCACTCCACCGAAGTAGCCCCTTCCCAGGCCGCGCCCCTGATGGCTTACAACCTGATCACGGGTACCGACAGCGATCCCCGCCACCTGGATGAGGTGGTGTTCATGATGGTACCCTCGCACAACCCCGACGGCATGAACATGATCGTGGAGCATTATAACAGGTACCTGGGGACCCCCTACGAAGGCAGCTCCCTGCCGGGGGTTTATCACAAGTATGTGGGACATAACATCAACAGGGACTTCATCACCCTTACCCAGACCGACAACCAGATGGTGGCCGACATTTACAACCTGGACTGGTTCCCCCACGTGCTGGTGGAAAAGCACCAGATGGGCAGCACGGGACCCCGCTATTTCGTTCCACCTAACCACGACCCCATCGCCCTGAACATTGATGAGCTGGTGTGGAACTGGACCTGGGTCTTTGGCTCTAACATGGCACGTGATATGACGGCAA
This sequence comes from Bacteroidales bacterium, assembly GCA_007120675.1. Classification (GTDB taxonomy): domain Bacteria; phylum Bacteroidota; class Bacteroidia; order Bacteroidales; family UBA7960; genus PUPG01. Next base: position 21,166 of record SKNE01000064.1, on the reverse strand, counting down.
GCGGCCTGAAGGGGATTAGCCAGCACTACCTCTTTGATGACTACTGGCCGGGATCCACGCAGACCAGCGCCTGGAAAAACGTGATCAGCCTGCTCACCGAAGCGGCCAGTGTGCAGCTGGCCACCCCCATATACATTGAGGCCAACGAGCTGCAGGTATGGGGAAAGGGACTGTCCGATTACAAAAAGAGCATCAACTTCCCTGCACCCTGGCCAGGTGGGTGGTGGACCCTGGGAGACCTGGTCACTTACGAGCTGGAGTCGGTCTACTCCCTGGTACGCACAGCGGCACTTCATCGCACGGACATCCTCGGCTTCCGCAATGAGATGTGCCGGCGCGAAATACAAAAAGGGCTGAATGAGCCCCCCTTCTACTATATCCTGCCGGCTAAGCAGCATGACAGCGGCGAGCTGGTTGCCCTGCTCCAGCTCCTGGAACGGCACGGCATCAACCTCTACCGTATGGATGCCCCCGCGGTGGTGGAAGGCAGGCAGATCCTTGCCGGCGACTTCATCATTCCACTGGCCCAGCCTTTCCGCGCCTTCATCAAAGAGGTGATGGAGAGCCAGCGTTTCCCCGTACGCCGCTATACCCCCGGCGGGGAGATCATCAGACCCTACGATATCACCTCCTGGTCACTGCCATTGCACAGGGGGCTGCACAGCCTGGAAGTGAAGACCCATTATCCGCCCGAGCAGCTGCCCTTTAGTGCGGTCAGGGCCGCTGATATCCATATCCCCCGCGGCATCGCCGGCGATGCCACCTGGCTGCTGTTCTCTGCCAACCACAATGACAGCTACAGGGCAGCATTCATGGCCATGGGAAAAGGCCTGGAAGTGAGAAGGACACAACAGGAAACCAGGTGGCACGGAGAAAGCATTCCACGGGGCAGCTTTTTGATGGAGGTGAACAGGAGCAGCCGCCCCCAGCTGGAAGGGATTGTTGATGCACTGAACAGTTCACCCATCGTGCTCGACCAGCCATTGGAGACGCCCAGCACGGTCGTTCGCATGCCGCGCATCGCCCTGTGCGAAACCAACTTCCACGATATGGATGCAGGCTGGACCCGCTTTCTGTTCGACACTTACGGAATAAGCTACAGCGTGCTGAAGCCGGAGGATTTCCGTCAGGCAGACCTGTCCCGCCGCTTCGACGTCATTGTCTTCCCCGACGCCACAAAAGACCAGATCTATCACGGTCACGGCCGGCGGGGCGGCGAGGTGTTCATCCCTTTCTATCACCCGGACTATATCAAGGGGATGGAAAAGGAGGGCTGGCAGAACGTTCTCCGTTTCATGGCCCAGGGTGGCACGATCCTCTCATGGGCACGATCGGCCGAACTGTTTTTTGGCCTGATGGATCCCGGTGATGGAGAAGAAAGCTTCCGTTTCCCCGTGCAGGACATCTCATCCAGCCTGGGCAACCGGGGCTTCTATTGTCCCGGCAGCCTCTTAAGGGTCAGGTTGATCCAGGACCACCCCCTCACCTATGGCATGCCCGCCGAGATTGGGGTATTCCACCGCAGCGCCCCCGTATTCAGCACCTCCATCCCACAGTTTGGCATGGACAGGCGGGTCATCGGGCTATTCCCTGAAAAGGAAGAATTGCTATTGAGTGGTTACGCTGAGAACCAGGAGCTCATCGAGCGGCAGCCGGCCATCGTCTGGCTGCAACGGGGAGAGGGACAGGCCGTGCTATTCTCCTTTGCGCCCAATTTCAGGGGCTCTACGCCGGTATCCCTTAAGCTGATTTTTAATGCACTGCTGATGCAGGAGTAAGCGTCATCCACCCCTTTCCTCACAGCGCAGCAAAGGCGGAGCATCAGGCGGATCCGTGACGCGCATACAGATCGAAGGCTTCGGCGCCCTCAATGGTGACCTGCACAAAAGAAGCGGGTGGCAAGGGGGTATCGGACCGGACCAGGACTTCATTGTCCACCTCAGGAGAGTCGTACTGGGTGCGGCCAACGAAATACTGTCCCTCCTGGCGGTCAATCACCACCTCCAGGCTTTTTCCTATCATCGACTGGTTCTTCTCCAGTGATATCTGCGCCTGCAGGTCCATGATGGCCTCCATGCGCTCCTGTTTTATGTGAGCGGGGACCGGATCACCCAGCGGATGGGCCCTGGTGCCCTCCTCGGGCGAGTAGGTGAACACCCCCAGGCGATCAAATCGGAAATCCCCCACAAAATCGTACAGCTCCCTGAAAGCCTGGTCCGATTCGCCGGGATACCCCACCATGAGTGTCGTTCGCAAGGCAATGCCGGGCACTTTCCTGCGGATCTTTTCCAGCAGGGCAATGCTGCCCCTTCTGCTATGTCCCCGCCGCATGGAGCGCAGTATGTCGTCGTTGATATGTTGCAGAGGAATATCCAGGTAGGAGCAGATTTTCTCTTCTGAAGCCATCAGGTCGATCACCCCTTCCGGAAACAGGTGGGGGTAGGCATAATGAAGGCGTATCCACCGGATCCCCTCCACGGCACACAATGCCTGCAAAAGTTCGTGAAGCATGGACCTGGACTGCAAGTCAATCCCATAATAACTCAAATCCTGGGCCACCAGCAACAGCTCCCTGACCCCTTTGGCGGCCAGCATGCCCGCTTCCTTCACCAGCAGGCCGGGCGTTTGTGAAACATGGGGCCCGCGGATCATTGGAATGGCGCAAAAGGAACAGCTCCGGTCACACCCTTCGGATACTTTCAGGTAAGCATAATGGGATGGGGTGCTGAGCCTTCTCTGCAGCATCTCTTTCCGGTACCGAACCTGGAGATAGTTCAGCAGCTCGTCGGGCTCACGGGCACCAAACCAGGCTGCCACCTCCGGTATCTCCTCTTTGAGCTCGTCCATGTAGCGCTGTGACAGGCAGCCGGTCACCACCACCTGGCCAATCAATCCCTTCCTGCGGGCCTCAACCAGCTCAAGGATGGTGTCGATGCTTTCCTCCCTGGCGTCGTGTATGAATCCACAGGTGTTGACAATGGCCAGATCGGCCGAAGGGCTCTCCCCATCCACAATACGAAAGCGTCCGGCAGGCAGCTGCCCCAGGATTTTTTCCGAGTCAACAAGGTTCTTTGAACAGCCCAGGCTGATGAGCCTGATGGTGGTTTTTTTCACGCTAACACCTTGGTTTTTCAGGAATGGAAAAGGCTTTCCACAAAGGCTTCCCTGTCAAATATCTGCAGGTCATCGATCTTTTCACCCAGTCCGATGTACTTCACCGGGACACTGAACTGGTCGCTGACCCCGATCACTACGCCGCCCTTGGCTGTCCCGTCCAGCTTGGTAATGGCCAGGGCATTTACATCTGTCACCGAGGTAAACTGTTTGGCCTGCTCAAACGCATTCTGCCCGGTGGATCCGTCCAGTATCAGGAGCACCTCATGGGGTGCATCGGGTATCACCTTTTGCATGACCCGGCGGATCTTGCCCAGCTCATTCATCAGGTTCACCTTGTTGTGCAACCTGCCGGCAGTATCCAGGATCGCTACGTCACAGCCATTTTTCCTTGCATACTCCAGCGTCTCATAGGCCACCGATGCGGGGTCTGCCCCCATCCCCTGGCTGACCAGGGGTACACCGGCCCGCTCCGACCAAATGCTCAACTGGTCAACGGCAGCAGCCCTGAAAGTGTCGGCAGCACCCAAAACCACCTTCTTGCCGGCTTGTTTGAACTGGTGGGCCAGCTTTCCAATGGTGGTGGTCTTGCCCACCCCGTTTACTCCCACAACCAGGATCACGTAGGCCTCCTGGCCTTTCCCGGGCAGGATCTCCGAAAAGCCGCTGGCGGTGTTTTCTGCCAGCAAAGCGGTGACCTCTTCCCGCAAAATATGGTTGAGTTCCTCCGTGCCAAGGTACTTATCACGGGCAACACGCTCCTCAATGCGCTCAATGATCTTGATGGTGGTGGCCACACCCACATCGGAGCTGATCAGAATCTCTTCCAGCTCATCAAGCACATGGGCATCCACGGTACTTCGTCCAGCCACCGCTTTTGACAAGCGGGAGAAGAAACTGGTCCTGGTCTTTGACAGGCCCTTGTCAAGCTTTTCTTCCTTGTTGCGGGAGAACAGATCAAACAGTCCCATGAAATAATTGAATAAGGGGTAAAAAAAAATCAGACCTGAACCCTGCGACGGTAGCAGATCTGATCAATGGTTCCGGCTTTACCGGTTCCGGAATGGAGAACCAATGTCCGGAAGCCAGCTTTACTTCTTCTGGGCGAAATACTCTTTCACCTTATCGGCCGCCACAATGTCTTCCTCAAAGGAATAGGCGCCTGTCTTCTCAGACTTCTGCATGCGGATCACTTTGGCAAAGCCTTTGCCACCGCCAGTTTTTAATGATGCAACTACTTTCTTAGCCATAATTTCCGGTCTTTATTTGATTTCCTTGTGGATGGTCATTCTGCGCAGGATGGGGTTGTATTTTTTCACCTCCAGGCGATCTGGCGTATTCTTTTTGTTCTTCATGCTGATATACCTGGATGTCCCCGGCATCCCGCTATCCTTGTGCTCCGTGCACTCGAGGATCACTTGATGACGCGCCTCTTTTGTTTTCTTTGCCATGATGATGTGCTTTATTTATTTTCAGGAGCGCAAAGATACATATTTTTCCAATAACACCCACAGTTTTTTTGAAACAAATGGCCCCCATGCCATTTACACGCCAGGCAAGGCGCCAGGCACAAACGCAGGCGGGGAAAAAGCCCCTGGGCCCTGTGCACGCCAGGCAAGGCGACAGGCACAAGCACGGGCGGGGAAGCACCCCCGGGCCCTGTGCACGCCAGGCAAGGCGCCAGGCACAAGCACGGGCGGGGAAGCACCCCCGGGCCCGGCTGCCACCCTGTGAGCCCGCAGCAGGAATCGGTCAAGCCATTTTGGCGTGTCGGCCATTTTTCATACCTTCGCTTCTAAAATAACCCTATTCCGGGATTTTCTTCAGACCAGCGGCCACGTTGTGGCCGCAGACAGTAGCTGGACTGGGATTGTTTCGGTGATTTTTAACTTAAAGACAAGAGGATGACAAAATCAGAAGCCAAAGTAATTGCGCTCACTTATGAACTCCGCGAAGGAGGTCCTGAAGGAGATTTGCTGGAATCGGTTAAAAAGGACCAGCCCATCGAGTTCTTGTTTGGTGCCGGGAGGTTGAACCAGAGTTTTGAGCAGGAAGTCAGGGACCTGGATGAGGGCGAGCCGTTTGAGTTCCTCATTGAAGCCGACAAGGCCTATGGGCAGGTCAATGATAAGGCCATCGTGGACCTGCCAAAAAGCATCTTTGTCATTGATGGAAAACTGGCAGAAGACCTGCTGGTGGAGGGAAACATCATCAACATGGAGGACCAGGAGGGTAACCCGCATCGCGGTAAGGTGATGGACATCGGCGAAGAAAAGGTCAAGATGGATTTCAACCATCCCCTGGCAGGCATGGACCTCCATTTCCAGGGACAGGTGGTTCGCCGCCGCGATCCCACACCCGAAGAGCTGAACCAGGGATTCGCAAAACCCTGATTGTTTTTCCCACCGATAGTTAAGGGCATATTCCCGCCATGGGAAGTGCCCTTATTTTTTCCTGATGGTCTTCAGAGAAGCGATGTGTATGGTAACGCCAATGGCGATGCCAAGCAACAGCAGGCGAACCCATAAAAGGCTTACGGCAAAGGTGGCCGAGAGGCTGATGGTGATCCACAACATGGCGATGGCTCCTGTCTTCACCTGGAAGGTGGTACCCCTGTGATCCCGGTAATTCCTTATGTGCTCACCAAACAGGCGGTGATTGATCAACCAGTAGTAAAAACGTTCAGAGCTTCGCGCATAGCAATAGGCAGAGAGCAGGAGAAAAGGGGTGGTGGGCAGGAGCGGGAGAGGAATGCCCAGTATTCCCAGGCCGAGACTGATACTGCCTGCCGTGGCCCACAAAAAGCGTTGTAAAGGATTCAGCTTTCGTCCGAAGCTGGGTTTTTGCCCCTCCATTACGGTATTGTTTACTATTTTTGACTCCCCATTATTTCAAAGGGGCAAAGGTCATAAAAAAACAGCTATGGTGGACGATCAATTGGTGAAGGAGGCGCATTTCCAGCTGAGCAGCTCAAGCAACCGGCGCTTCTTTGCTTTTCGATGGATGCCGGGGAACCAGCCGGTAAAGGGGATCGTTCAGATCATCCCGGGCATGGCGGAGCATGCACGGCGCTATGATCACTTTGCCCGCTTCCTGGCCAGCCACGCTTATGGGGTGTATTGCTGCGACCACCCCGGCCAGGGCATGACAGCCGGCAGCCCGGAAAACACGGGCATTTTACCCCATCATCGGGGCTGGCAGGTGATGCTGGAAAATGTGCGGGCCCTCTACACCCATATCCGCAAGAGCCAGCCCGAGATGCCTGTCTTTGTCTTTGGACACAGCATGGGCTCTGTCCTGGCACGCCATTTTACGGCACTCTATCCTGTCTATATCCAGGGGCTGGTGCTCTCCGGCAGCTTCCTAATGCCGGGCACCACACTGTCCATCCTGCTGGGCCTGATGAACATGAAGTGCCTCATTGAAGGGCCGGACAAGAAGAGCCGATGGTTTAACCACTTGTTTTACTGGAACCTGAACCGGCACTACCGGCCCCGACCCACCTTGTTTGAATGGATCTCCTCGGAGCGCAGTGAAGTGGACCGCTATGTGGCGGACCCCTATTGTGGCTTCCATTGCTCCAACAACTTCTACCGGCAGCTTCTCAGGGGCATCTCTGCCACCCGCAAAGCGGAAAGGCTAATCACATACCGAAAGTCATTGCCTGTCCTGGTCATGAGCGGACAGGAGGATTCGGTTGGCCATTTTGGCAAAGACGCGGTTAAAATCCATAAGGCCTATTTTGATGAAAGGTTCCAGCATCTTTCCTTAAAGATCTTTCCCGGCCGGCACGAACTCTTGCATGAGAAAAACAAAGAGGCGGTCTGTCTTTACCTGCTGGACTGGCTTGAAGAAAGCCTGGAGGTCAAATGATCGGGGACCGGTCATTCACGGCTACCCGCCCTGTTAAGCCACGCGTCAGGCCCTGAATATCAACAGGGGGATACTGCTCTGGTGAATCAATTTTCGTGTGATGCCCGGGTTGAACAGGCGTGCCAGCAAGCCCCGCTTCCGGTTAATCATGGAGAAAAGGTCGATCTTGTGTTCAGCGGCGAAATCGGCCACTTCCTTGATGCTGTCCTCTCCCTCCAGCAGGTGGCAGTGCACCTTCAGTTTCTTACGCACCTTGCCAAAGTATTCCCTGAGGTTCTCCATGCGCACCTCATCCCAGGTCTTTTTGGCGTCCTTTGAGAGGTGAACGCAATGTATCTCCACCTTGAATTCCGATACGATGGACAACAAACGGCGTATGGCCACAAAATCACCGTCATCAAAGTCTGTGGCATAAGCGATGTTTTTCACTTCCTTGGAGGCATCATAGGCACAATGTTCGGGGATGGCCAGCACGGGCACCCTGGTACGGTCCAGTACACGATACACCACGCTGCCAATGATATCGCTCTGCTTCTCCCCCTTACCCTTTGTGCCCAGAACAATGATGCCGGGCTTGTAGTCTTCCGCCATGCGGGCGATCTCGTCCTCTGTGATGCCCTCACGCAGGGAGTATCCGATCTTGATCCCCTCCATCCCTTTTCCTGCAGCATACTGGCGTATGTCCCTGACAAACTCCACCAGCCCCTTGCGTGCACCCTGCTCCATCTCCCGCAGGTTGATATCCATGTCCACCTGGATGCTGTAAGCGTCGGTGATGGGCACCAGGTCGACGATGGGCGCATAATAGACATGCAACACCTTGATCTCTGCCTTGAGCTTTTGTGCCAGGTTCAGGGCGTAGAGGCAGGCGTTCCTGGAAAAGTCAGAAAAGTCGACCGGCACCAGGATGCGACGCACCTCACGCTGCTTCCCCTGCACGGTCTTCTCCTGTTCACTCCGCCAGAGATGCATCAGGCGCAACGCCTTCTCCACGTCCGACGACTTGATCTGTATCCTGACCCCCTCGGCCGGATCACCCTGTATGAGGTGGACATTGCGGAGATAGCACTCGATCCCTTCCGCTTCCAGGCGGGCCTTTAACACTTCCGCAGAGGTGTAGTGGTCAGTGGCTAAGGTGACAAGTTGTTCTTCCATGGCGGGGACATTTTCTGTTTGACAGGTTGACAGCTAACCCGCACGCGGCCTGCCATGCAGTCCGCTCACGGGGACTTTGATAGGCTAAATATACGAAAAAGCGGGCGATCATGCAAGCCTCAGAAATAATAAACCGCGGTGAAAAGCATGCGCACATTGGCCACCTCACTGTGGTCACGCACCATCCCCCGGCTGTCGGGCTCTCCATAAGCGGCTGCCGTGTATTCAAATTCTGTGCACAGCTCCAGGCTGCCCGACCGGAAGGTAAGTGAAGGGGCGATACGGTATACGTAGGCAATGTCGCTGCCCCGGCCATAATAATGGCCCTGCACCTCTTCCCCGGCCCCCAAATTGCGGTTGAAGCCAAGAAAGAGGCCCGGACGTATCCGCTCACCGTACAGGACGTTGGTCCATACCGACAAATGGTTCAGCGGCGTATAGCTCACATACCCATCTCCGTCCACCAGGCTCTCGGCATAGCCCCCCATCATCAGGTGCTCACTGAGGTTCTGACCATAAATGCTCTTTGCCTTGAGCTCCCACCCTGCATTTCGGTAGGCGGCATAGGCCAGCAGGGCGAAGCTGCCAAGGTACTCATCGGTATAGTGCTGTGTGTCGGTCTGCAGGCGCGGTCGTATCCGCTTGTAGTCGGCCCCCAGTCCCACGATGCTGTTGCCGTAAAAACCCGTCCACTGGATATGGGCGTTGGGCAGTTTGGCCGTGCGCAGGTAGTCCGGCGACGGCCCCCCGGGACCATCGCTGGCATTGTCGCGCTGACCAACCAGCGAAAACATCCAGCGCGATTGTCCGTACCGGTAAGTCAGGGTGGCCAGGGGGTTACGGATAAATGGCTGAAAAGGCACACCGGTGTTCAGCGACACCACCGTGGGGATCACCTCTGCAGAAAAGAGGGGGTGCCAGTATTGTCCCAGCATCAGACCCCAGCGTGTCCATTCCATCTGAACGTAGGCATGCCGCAATCGAAACTGGTTGATGCCATCGTTTGTCACACCGGTAAAATCAGCCTCCACCAGCGCCCACACCCTGGCCCCAAAGGCATCGGGTCCGTCCATGCGCGCCGTGAAGCGCGTGGCAATGGCGGAGTAGTTAAAGACCGGATCCCCATAAATATCCTTTCCCTGGTCATCCGGCCATACATTCTCCGGATACAGGTTAAACAAAGCCTCCCGTGCCTGCACCACCGTGCGGCTATCCATCCAGTAGTCGGTTCGGACAAAACCTGACCAGCTTAGCCTGACCAGCTGTTGGGCAGATCCTTCATCCACATCCTCGTGCACTTGTGCCACAGGATCGTCTCCGGGACCAGGTCCATCCTGCGCATCCGCAGCCTGGTTGTCTTCTCCGGCAAGCCCATCCCGGACCTCCGCCACAGGCTTTTCTGCCCCTCCGGGCCCATCCTGCCACAGAGCGGGAAGGGGGGGCGGCGAAGGCCCTGATAATGAATCTGAATCGGTCGCAACGGCCGTTCCATGACCTGTAAAAAAGGCCAGGGCCAGCATCAGAAAGGAACAAGTGTACCGCCTCATCCTATCCATATTTTGATATTTCCATGACAAATTGATTAAGCGAGTATGTAGCGGTGTCATACAGTCGTCTCTCCCTTCACCAGGTGACTAACCAGGGGATTGAGTGCCAGTGACACAAACATGCCTATGGTGCCGGCCTGTGGCGAGGGGATGCCGCTGAAGTAAAGGATCAGGCACACGGCCAGTCCACCCGTGCCAGCGGCCACTGCTCCCGCACGCTTCACCCGCCGGCTGAAGAGTCCCCACAGGAACGGACCCAGGAAGAATGAGCCCAGTGCGCCCCAGGATATGCCCAGGATGGCCACGATATGATCCAGGTTTAAATAAGCCATCACAACAGAGAGCACGATAAAGAGGGCACTCATGATGCGCATCAGCAGGGTCAGCCTGGCATCGCTCACCTCCCGGCGGATGAACCCCTGGTAAAAGTCCTTCACCAGGGTGGAGCTGGAAACGAGCACGAGGGCAGCCAGCGTCGACATGGAGGCAGAAAGAATCAGCAGCAGGATGATCACGCTGAGTGAAACGGGTACGACACTGGTGAGCAGCTCCGGCATGAGCACGTCATAAATGGGTTGGCCGGCCGGGTCAAAGGCGGCCGGGTTGCTGCCCGGATCAAGGAATACCCTCGAAGTGGCGCCGATGAAATAGGCTACCCCGCCGATGAGTATGGCAAACAGCGTGGAAGCCACCATGCCGCGTTTCACCGTGGCCCTGTCCCTGATGGCATAGAATTTCTGCATCAGCTGTGGCATGGCAAAGGGGGCCATGCTGGTCAGCAGCACCAGCGAGAGCAAGGGCCACCAGCCCGGCGGACCAATGGCCTGTGTCAGGCGGGGATCGAACTGTCGCAGGTCGTGACTGATCTGACCCAGTCCCCCACCCTCGTTGAGGGTGCTGCCAAACAGGATGAGGACACTCACAGCCATGATGATGCCAAAGATCATGTCGATCAGGGCCATGGACTTGTAACCGCCCAGCACCATGTAAAGGGCAGTAAAGAATCCCATGAACGCCAGCGCATGCCAGTACTCTATGTCAAAATTGGAGGTGAAAAGGTAGGACAGGCCCATGAAGACCGCGGCAGTGTATGGTATCATGAAGATAAAAATCACCAGGCTGGCCAGCAGTTTCAGCTCGGGAGACCGGTATCGCTTCATGAGGAATTCAGGCATGGTATAAGCCCCGTATTCCACGGCGGCGTCCTTCAGGCGCCTGCCAACAAACCACCACACGGCCAGCACCCCCAGGAAGGCATTCACCAGGGCCACCCACAAACCTGAAAAACCAAAATTCCAGCCGATATTCCCGGCAAAGCCTATAAAAAGCACCGCGCTGAAGTAAGCCGTACCATAGGAAAAGGCGGTCATCCAGGGCCCCACGTTGCCCCCTCCAAGATAAAAATCATCAAAGGTCTTGGTCCTGCGAAAACCGCGGATACCTACCCAAATAATCATCAGGGCATAGAGGGCCAGAACAATAATGCGCACAAGCATGGGGAAGTGGTTTAGGTAAAGGGTTTGATGGCTGTAAAAGCCAGGAAAAATGGATGGCCAGCCGGGGGGATCAGTCCCCGCCCTGCCTTTGGATGTTTATGCGGGCATCCACGGCCACCACCGCTTGTGAACTGCCCAACAAAGGGTTCAGGTCCATTTCAAAGATCTCTGGCGCGGCTTCCATCAGGGCTGAAAGACGGGTCAGGATGGCCGCATAGGTTTCCAGGTGAACACCCTCTTGTCCGCGCACCCCTTCAAGGATGGCAAAACCCTTCAGGCTGCGAATCATCTCCAGGGCTTCGTCGCGGTTCAGGGGACAGAGACCGGTGGCCACATCTTTCAGCACCTCGATAAAGATGCCTCCCATGCCGCAGAGGACCATGTGGCCAAACTTGTCTTCACGCTTGGCACCGGCAAAGAGCTCCATGCCGCTGAGCATGGGTTGCATGAGCACAGCCGTGGTATCCCTGATCTGCATCATCCGGTCGAACTCCCTCTCCAGCATGGCAGCGTCGCGAACATTCAGCACCACGCCGCCCACATCGGATTTATGCACTGGACCCACCACCTTCATGGCCAACGGATACCCCAGCTCGCCGCCGGCGGCGACAGCCTCCTCCCTGTTTTGGACCACCGCCTCGGCAGCCCTTGGAATACCTGCTGCGTCCAGCACCTCCTGTACCTTTAAGGGATCCAGGTAGCCGTCAGGAGCATCATCCATCAGCTGGCGGATCTTTTGGCGATCAGGCAGGGGGGGTGCATCATCGGTGGCCGGGGGTGGCGGTGTATGATAAACCCGCGCCAGCGCCCGGCCAAGCACCACCTCGTCGGGGAAGTTCACATGGCCCTTGTCAATGAAGGCCTTCACTTCATCACCTGCCGTGAGGATACTGGGCAATACCGGGTAAATGGGTTTTTTTGCCTGGCGCATCTTCCGGTCCAGCACGTCATACACATCGTAGACAGGGAAGAGTCCCGGCGTACCAAAAATGACCACCATCCCATGGATATGGTCAAAATACTTGTCGGTATAATCAATGATGCTTCCCAGCTGCTCCGCCGTGCCGGTGGCCAGAAAATCGATGGGGTTGGCCACTGAGGATCCGGGGAAGAGATGACCCAGGAGTTCCGTGGCTGCCTCACCCTCTATGGGCGGCACCTCGAGTCCCCCTTCCGACAGGGCATCGGTGAGCATAACCGCCGGTCCGCCGGCATGGGTGATCACGGCGATACGCTTGCCGGGAAGCGGTGGATAGGTGAACACCGACGCCACCGCGATCAGGTCCTCGCGCCCGTAACAGCGCACGATCCCTGCCTTGCGGAACAGGGCATCCACGGCCACGTCGGGACTGGCCAGCGCCCCCGTGTGGGACGAAGCGGCCCGGCTGCCGGCCTCTGAGCTGCCGGCCTTCACCGCAGCAATGCGGCATCCCTTCCTGACCAGCGAAGCAGCATGATGGAGCAGCATGTGGGGTTTTTTGATGTCCTCGATGTAAAGCAGCTTGATCCGGGAGCTGCTGGCCGGATCAAAGTGCTCATCCCAGTATTTGACCACCTCTTCAACACCCAGCTGGGCGCTGTTTCCCACCGAAAATACATTGGCAAAGCTTAGCCCGTTGGGGATCCCTGCCTCCATGATAAAACAGGCCGTGGCCCCCGAACCCGATACAAAGTCGCAACCCCTTTGATCCAGCCTGGGGATGGGATAGGTGAACACGCTGTGGTGGTTTGGGGTCAGAACCCCCGTGCAGTTAGGCCCCACCAGCACGCCATCCACGCTGCGGACAATCTCCACCACGCGCTTTTCCAGCGCCTCACCCGCCTCACTTTCCTCACTGAAGCCGGCCGACAAAACGATGAACGCACGTGTGCCCTTTTGCCTGGCCAGCACCTCCACCGTGTCGGGGACAAACCGTGCGGCAATGGCTATGATGGCCAGGTCCACATCCGGCAGGGCTGCCACATCCTGGTAGCTTTTCACCCCCTGCACCTCGTTTTCCTTGGGATTGATGACGTGGAGCTCGCCGGCAAAACGACCGTCGATCAGGTTCTTCAATACCTTTCCGCCCGGTTTGGACGTGTCTTTGGATCCACCCACCACAACAATGCTTCGGGGCTTGATCAGTGCCTCATTGATCATGTCTGAAAATGTTTAAATAAAACGATGCGACAACCATTGATACCGGCAGCCAGGGCCACCTGGGCCAGCCATTGGCTTCTTTGGCCGGCGACAGAATAATGCCCCGAAAATAGGCATTATGGGCGACATATGGCATGCCGGGGAGGTTTTTTTTGACACGGCACGATGCTTCGTCCGACGGGAAATTCAAAAAGAGCCGGTCCAGACCTCCGGGAGAAGCCGTAAGGCCCCTGCTGAGCAGCAAGCATCAAAATCACTAACTTTGCCGCGGCAAAAAACGGGAACTATGAAGGCAGAAGAGAAGATCGCCGCAGTGGTGGCGGAGATGATCCATGAGGTCACAGGCAAAACACCGGAAAACAAACACCTGGCGCTCCAGGTAACGCGACGTGAGTTCGAAGGCGACCTAACCCTGGTGGTCTTTCCCTTCCTGAAGGCGCTGCGCCAGTCGCCTGAACAGGCGGCCCAGACCTTGGGAAAAGCCATCGTGGAACGCCTGGATGAGGTGTCGTCCTACCAGGTGGTGAAAGGGTTTCTCAACCTGTCCCTTTCGGACGACTACTGGCAGCGCCAGCTTGCAGAGGCGCTGACAGGTGAAGAGAATGGGGGACATGAGGGTCCGGCTGCAGCACCTGCTGGGAAGGAAGAGGCAGAAGGGGTGGGCGGACAGGCCCCGGTGGTGGTGGAATATTCCAGTCCGAACACCAACAAACCCCTGCACCTGGGCCACGTACGCAACAATCTCCTGGGCTACTCCCTGTCTCTCTTGCTGGAAGCAGCGGGGCAAAAGGTGATCAAGGTTAACCTGGTGAACGACAGGGGCATTCACATCTGCAAATCGATGCTTGCCTGGATGCGCTTTGGACAGGGTGAGAGCCCGGAAAGCAGCGGCAAAAAAGGAGATAAGCTCGTGGGCGACTATTATGTGCAATTCGAACAGGCCTTGCGGCAGGAAGTGGAGGAGATCATGGCCGACCAGGGCCTTGACCGTGACGAGGCCCTCAGCAGGGCCAGCCTGATGCGCGAAGCCAGGGATCTGTTGCGCCGCTGGGAAGCACGCGATCCGAAGGTGATGCAGGTGTGGTCCATGATGAACGGATGGGTCTATGAAGGCTTCGACAAAAGTTATCAGCGCCTGGGGGTTGAGTTCGACAAGGTGTATTATGAGTCGGACACCTACCTGCTGGGCAGGGATATCGTGCTGGAGGGACTCAAAAAGGGGCTTCTCTATCAAAAGGAGGATGGCAGCGTATGGGCAGACCTGGGCGCAGACGGGCTGGACGACAAGCTCCTGCTGCGCACCGATGGCACCTCCGTGTACATGACACAGGATATCGGAACGGCACAGCTGCGCCACGACGATTTCCATGCCCGGCAGATGATTTACGTGGTGGGCAACGAGCAGAACCATCACTTCAACGTACTCAAGAAGGTGCTTCATAAGCTGGGCAAGCCCTATGCAGACACCATCCATCACCTGAGCTACGGCATGGTGGAGCTGCCCGACGGGCGGATGAAGTCCAGGGAAGGAACAGTGGTGGATGCGGACGACCTGATGGATGAGATGGTGCGGACCGCCAGGAAGACCACCGAAGCCCTGGGCAAGACCCACAGCCTGGACGAAAAGGAGAAGGACCTGCTCTACCACACCATTGGCCTGGGCGCGCTGAAATACTTCATCCTGAAAGTGGATCCCAGGAAGAATATGCTGTTCAACCCGGAGGAGTCCATCGACTTCAATGGCAACACCGGTCCTTTCATCCAGTATACCCATGCCCGTATCCGCTCGGTGCTGCGCAAGGCCGGGGATGCCCGCATGCAGGAGGCCCTGCTGGCCATGCGGGGTGCACCCATCATTCCCAAAGAAAAACAACTCCTGAAGCTTCTGTTTGAGTATCCCTCCGTGGTGGAGGAGGCAGCAACCAGCATGAATCCCGGCCGGGTGGCCAATCACATGTATGAGCTGGCCAGGTCCTTCAACCAGTTTTATCATGATCACTCCATACTGGGGGAGGCAGACCAGGCAAGTAGCAGCTTCCGCCTTTGCCTGGCGAGGTACTGCGCAGAGATCCTCCGCACCGGCATGGGGTTGCTGGGGATTGAACTGCCGGAAAAGATGTAGGGGCAGCCCCCTGTCCCGACCTTCCCGCATGAAGCTGCCGGGTGCAGCACCATCCAGGGAGATGCCGGCGCGGGGTACCGTGCTACCGGCACAAGGATGCGGGGCACCCGCAGGGCCGTCCCAAAAGATGCCAGCGCGAGGCTCCGTAATGCCCTTGCGGGAACGGCGGTTCCCGCCGGGCTAACACCACCCGGCCATGGTCAAAACTCATAGAACAAGGGGGCGCCGGGTCCAATGGGCAATCCAAGCAATATCCAGAAAGTAAGCATGGCCAGCCAGGCGGCAAGGAAGATGAAGGTATAGGGCAGCATCGTCGCAATGATGGTACCGATGCCGGCCTTCTTGTCGTAGCGCTCCATAAAGGCGACGATCATGGCAAAATAGGACATCATCGGGGCGATGACGTTGGTCACGCTGTCACCGACACGGTAGGCCAGCTGCGTAAATTCGGGCGAATAGCCCAGCAGCATGAACATGGGGATGAACACAGGGGCCATGATGGCCCACTTGGCACTGGCGCTGCCCACCACCAGGTTGATCACCGCAGCCACCAGGACAAGGGCGATCATGATGGGGATGCGTCCCAGTCCCAGGGCACCAATGAAGTTCGCCCCCTGGATGGCAAAGATCAGTCCCAGGTTGGTCCAGTTAAAATACGCCACAAACTGCGCGGCGAAGAACACCAGCACGATGTAAGTGCCCAGCGTCGACATGGACTTGCCCATGCCGTTGATCACGTCATTATTACTTTTCAGTGTTTTGGCCGCTATCCCGTAAACGATGCCCAGTATGGCAGCCACCACGAAGATCATGGCCACAATGCCACTCATGAAGGGGGAACGCAGCAGCCCCCCCGTTTCCGGGTCACGCATGAAGCCCGATCCGGGAACCGAAGACCATATCCCCCCCTCCATGGGCGCCGCGCTCCATACCAGGAGCAGGCTGATGCCCAAAAGCGTCCACAGGGTGGCTTTGAGTCCCCGCTTCTCATCCACGGTCAGCTGCTGGATCTCTTCCGGAAGGGCATCACCCTTGTATTGGCCAAGCCGCGGAATGACCACCTTTTCAGTAACCCAGGTGCCGATGACGGCAATAAAGAAAGTGGAGACGAACATAAAGTAGTAGTTCGCCGTGGGATTCACATTGTAGTGAGGGTCTATGATGCGCGCGGCCTCTTCCGACAGACCTGCCAGCAAAGGGTCGATGGTGCCCAGTAGCAGGTTGGCTGAATAGCCGCCTGAAACCCCTGCAAAAGCCGCGGCAATCCCTGCAATGGGATTTCGGCCAACCGCCAGGAATATCATCCCTCCCAGCGGCACCAGCACCACATAACCAACCTCGCTGGCGGTATTGGACAGGATGCCGGCAAAGACGATGGCAAAGGTCAGCAGGCGCTTTGGGGCGGAGATCACCAGAAGCCGCAGGCCGGTGGACATCAGGCCGCTGGATTCGGTGACACCAATACCCAGGAGGGCTACCAGGACGGTACCCAAAGGAGCGAAGCCGGTGAAGTTCACCACCATGTTGGTCATGATCATGTGCAGACCCTCCCTGCTCATCAGGTTAAAGGCATGGATGGTCTCTCCCGTGCCGGGATGCACGGCCGTCACATTGAACAGGGCGGCGATGCCGCTCAACACGATGATGGCCCCGGCAAACATGGCAAAGAGTGTGGCGGGATGGGGCAGTTTGTTGCCCACCCGCTCGATGGTGCCAAGCATCCGGGAAACCATATTCTTCTTGTCATTCATAGGGTCGGTATTTGGGGTTTTTTGCAAAACGAGGCCAAATTTAAGGCTAATTTTTTTTATGTTGATGGCCTGCCGGCATACAGCTTTCCCTGGAAAGTGCCCTTGTCCCGCAAGCGACGCTCTATGAGTCCGGCCACGGTGTCAGCACGGACATTTTCCCAGCGTTTGCCGGCAATCAGGCGGGGCGGCACCTCCCCTGAAAAACGGTCGATGGCCAGATCAGGCCGCATCCGCTCCACGAAAGACACCATGAAGTCAATGTATTCATCCAGCTCAAAGAGCGCGAAGCGTTGCGGGTCATCCATATACTGGCTTGCCATGGGGGTGCCTTTCACGATCTGAAGCTGGTGAAACTTGATGCTGTCCAGCGGCAGGGCATTGATCAGGCTCACCTGCTCAAGCATCATTTCCCGGCTTTCCCCGGGCAAGCCGAAGATCATATGGGCACCGCAAAGCAGCTTTCGGCGCACCGTCATGTCCACCGAACGCCTGGAGGCAGCAAAGTCGTGGCCCCTGTTGATCCGTTCCAGCGTCCGGTCATAACAGCTTTCGATGCCATATTCCAGCTGTATGAAATGGCGCCCGGAGAGTTCAGCCAGGTAGTCCAGCTTTTCCTGGTCAACGCAGTCGGGCCTGGTGCCAATCACCAGGCCGGAGATCCGCGGATGAGACAACGCCTCCCCATACCGTTTCATCAGCACAGACAAGGGGGCGTGGGTATTGGAAAAGGCCTGGAAATAAGCCACGAACATCCTGGCCCTTGGATAACGTTTTGTCACAAAGGACAGCCCCTCATCAATCTGCCGGGAAATGGGTTTGGGGGGATGACAATAAGAGGGACTGAAGCCCTCATTGTTGCAAAAGCTGCACCCCCCCCACCCCACGGTACCGTCCCGGTTGGGACAGCTGAATCCGGCATTGACGGCAAGCTTTTGCACCCTTGTGCCATATCGCTGACGGATCAGGTCTGACCAGGAGAGATAAGGGCGCTTGTTCGGACCAAAAAGCATCGGCAGGCAGGTTTTGAGGGCAAAAATAAGCATAAAATGCGGAGCTGCTAAGTCACTTGAACACACAACCTTATGGGACCAGTTTTGTCTTTGACGATTTTTTTTGTAATTTCGCCGTACGAAAATCCATTGTTGCAATCACATGCACTTCTTAGACATTCTTGTGTTCACCTTGTACATGATGGGGGTGATAGGAATCGGTGTTTACTTCCTCATCCGAAACAAGGGGGTGGACGACTTCTATGTGGGTGGCCGCAAGATAGGCAGTGTGCACATTGGCTTATCAGTGGTAGCCACAGATGTGGGCGGCGGATTTTCCATCGGCCTGGGTGGACTGGGATTCATCATGGGCATTGCCGGGTCGTGGATGCTCTTTACCGGACTGATCGGGGCCTGGCTAAGCGCTGTATTGCTTATCCCGCGTGTCAAACAGCTGGAAAAGACACGCACATTCTATACCTTCCCCCAGTTCCTGGGCACCTTTTACAATCCGCAGGTGGCCATGCTTGCCGGACTGATCTCGGCCATTGGCTACCTGGGCTTCACCAGCTCACAGGTGCTGGCCGGGGCGATCCTGGCAGAAGCCACCTTCACCCCCTTGCTGGAGCGGCAGACGGCCCTGATCATCATGGGCATCATCGTGATCGTCTATACGGCCATGGGGGGCATCAAGGCTGTCATCTATACCGATACCATCCAGTGGATCATCCTGATGTCGGGGCTGATATTCATCGGCATCCCCATCGCCTACCTCAGCGTGGGAGGGATGGCGGGCATCCGTGAGGTGCTGCCGCCGGAGTATTTCAGCCTGGCCAACATCAGCTGGCAGCAAATAGTGAACTGGGCGGTGACCATCATACCCATCTGGTTTGTGGGGATGACCCTCTATCAGCGTATCTACGCTTCGCGCGACAGGCGGCAGGCACAGCGGGCATGGTATATAGCCGGACTGTTCGAATGGCCTGTGATGGCCTTCATGGGGGTGTTGCTGGGACTTTTTGCCAGGGTAGCCATCGCGCAGGGGCTCTTCGGGTATGTCGGCTTCACCAGCGCCGAACAGATCGATGCAGAGCAGGGACTCCCCCTGCTGTTGCGCACCGTGCTGCCGGTCGGACTGATGGGGCTGATGATGGCCGCCTACTTTTCTGCCATCATGTCGACAGCCGACAGCTGCCTGATGGCAGCCAGCGGCAATTTTCTCACAGACATCCTGAGCCGGTGGTTCAAAGTGCCCGAGGGCAAAAGAAGCTTCCTGCTGGTGTCACAAGCCCTTACGTTGGTTCTGGGCGTCATCGCCCTGTTGCTGGCATCGGTCATGCCCAGTGTGCTGGACCTCATGCTGCACTCCTATGCCTTCATGGTTTCAGGACTCTTTATCCCGGTCATCGGCGCCCTCTTCCTGAAGAACGTGCACCCGGCGGCCGCATTCTGGGCCATGCTGCTGGGGGGCGGAAGCACCATCACCCTGATTATCGGGGAGTGGGACCTGCCCCTGGGACTTGATGCCAATATCTTTGGGATCACCTTATCACTCAGTTCATTTATTTTTATTAACTTCATCAAAAAAAGGAAAAGAAAGAGAGGATAAAATGGAATACACGTTTTTAAGTCCGAAAGACACGGTCTCGGAAGAGACAAAAAAGGAGATCGCCGATTTCCTATACGAGCACCTCGACCAGTTCGGCGATGAGCACCAGTACATCATGAAGTGCATCCGCTTCGCCCTGGATGACAAGGAGAAGTTTGGCGGCTTCATCGTGGTGTCCCGCCACGAGGGACAGATCACAGGTGCCGTCATCATCAACAAGACCGGCATGGGTGGCTACATCCCGGAAAATATCCTGGTCTACATCGCCGTTCACAAAGACTACAGGGGCAAGGGGCTGGGTAAAGACCTCATGCTCAAAACATTTGATCAGGCCGAAGGGGACATCAAATTGCACGTGGAGCCGGAAAACCCGGCCCGCTTCCTCTACGAAAAGCTTGGATTCACCAGCAAATACCTTGAAATGCGCTGGAAACGCTGATAAAGCGCTGACCAGACCAGGCGCTTCCCCGACCGGACTAAAATGCCTGGTCTTTGGAGCGGGCAGGGGGGCATACCCCCCTGCGAAAAGAAGAATGGTCCCTTACCTCCGCCCATACAAATGAAGCGGACGGGGACCCCGACAAAAAACGCCATGGCAGAAATAGCAATCAGCCGTAAAAAGCTGCAGCACAATTACCAACACCTTAAGAAGCTCTTTGACAAACACGATATTCAATGGGGTGTCGTTACGAAGCTTCTGTGCGGTAACCCCATGTACATCAAGGAGATTATTAACCTGGGGGTGACTTCACTGATGGATTCACGCATCTCCAATCTTCGCACCATCAAACGGATCGACCCGGATATCAACACCATTTACATCAAACCATCACCGCGCCGCAGCATACGCGGGGTGGTGAAATATGCCGATGTAAGCATGAACTCCGACCTGGAGACCATGAAACTGATCTCCCGCGAAGCACAAAGGCAGGACAAGGTGCACGGGGTAATCATCATGGTGGAAATGGGTGAGCTGCGCGAAGGGGTCATGGGGGAAGACCTGGTCAGCTTTTATGAGCAGGCCTTTGACCTGCCCAACATAGAGATCATCGGGTTCGGCACCAACCTGAACTGCCTTTACGGTGTGATGCCGTCCAGGGATAAGCTGATCCAGCTCAGCCTGTATAAACAGATTGTGGAAGTAAAGTTCAACAGGAAGATCAAGTTCCTTTCCGGCGGCACCTCGGTGACCATTCCCATGCTGGCAAAAAAGCAGGTCCCTCCCGGATTGAACCACTTTCGCGTGGGGGAAACCCTGTATTTTGGCGCCAATTTGTGGACAGGCAAGACCATCAAAGGGATGAAGGACGATGTGATCACCTTTAAGGCGGAGATCATCGAGCTGATAGAAAAACCCGTCGTGCCGGAGG
>SKNE01000300.1 GCA_007120675.1 Bacteroidales bacterium | reverse complement strand
TGGCGCCGTCGGCGGGTCCCACCAGCTGTGCCGGCATGGGTGTGGGGTCGGGTGAGTACATGCCCACCTCATCGATCCGCCACCACCATGCCCATGAGGTGGCGTCGTTGTATTCGAAGCGCAACCATACCTGTGGCTCTCCGTCGGCCACGTGGGAGATGTCGTATTCGACATAGGGGTAGGTGGCGTCACCCACGGTGGCAGTGAGGGTGGCTACGCCCACCCATTCTTCTGCGTCGGCGCTCACCAGTATCTTACCGTATCCGCTTCCCAGGTGGCGGTACCAGTGGTTGAGGTAGAGGTGTACGTTCTCTGCCTCGGAGCAGTTCACCACGGCGGTGGTCAGGCTGGTCCACATATGGTTGCCGGAGCCGGCCGCGTCGCTGTCGGCATTGGCATAGCCCTGTGAGAACTCCCACAAGTAGCCTTCGCCGCTGAGGTCTTCCACCGTCCAGCCATCGGGCAGCTCGTTGCCGCTGAAGTCCTCAGACCAGGGGAGGGTCAGCTCGGTGTCATCATCATCTTCGCCCTCAATGATGTGCAGGCGTTGGTTGACGGCCACATCGTAATACATGCTGACCAGGCCGGAAGGCCATTGTATGCGAACGCTGTCGGCCACTGCGTGATCGGCCATGCCGAAATGCTGTACAAAGGAGCTAGAATTATATTGTCCCGAGGCGGATGCCACCTCCCTTGTCTGTATCAGGCCATCCGTCCACACATTGATGCGGGCCCCGATGGCTGCACGGTTCGACAGGCTGCCCTCAAGCGTCATGGCCAGATAGTTGCCGTCTCCACCCAGGTTCTGGTAAAAGCCATTCTCCTGGTTGGGACTGTAGGTGGCGATGAACAGGTCCAGGTGACCGCTTTGGTTGTAATCAGATACTGTGATGCCAAAGCTGCGTAACGCTTCATTCACCACGGGGTCGTCGGTGACGGTGGTGAAAGTGCCATCCCCGTTGTTGATGTAGAAGAAATTATGGCGGTCGGATGCCTTGTTGTTGGCCACCACCAGGTCCAGGTGCCCATTGTTGTTCACATCGATCCATGCGGAGCCGAAGGAGGTGTTTTCGTCGCTGGTCACGTTGATGCCTTCCACGAAAGTGAAGGTGCCGTCCCCGTTATTGGTGTAAAGGAAGTTGACCTTGTTGTCGTGCCAGTCGTGATTGCTCAAAAACAGATCCAGGTAGCCGTTGTTGTTGTAGTCGCCCCAGGAGGCACCGTGGGTTATTCCGTTGTTGTCAACGATGTGGCCGGTGGTCACCTGGTCGAAGGTGCCATCCCCGTTATTGATGTACAGGCGGCTGTTATCGGGTGGCAGCGAGGTGCCAAAGGCGTTGGCCACAAACAGATCCGGCCAGCCATTGTTATTAATGTCTGCCCAGTAGGCGCCGTAGGATGCGTCCTCGTCGGTGACCAGTTCACCCGTGGTGATGCGTGTGAAGGTTCCGTCGCCGTTATTCTGATAGAGCATGTTGGGTCCGTCGAAATTGGCCACATAGAGGTCGATATGACCGTTTTTATTGTAGTCGGCCCAGGAGGCGCCCAGCGTCCAGCCCGGATCGGTGACAATGTCCCCTTCGGTGATGCGTGTGAATGTTCCGTCGCCATTGTTCTCAAAGAGGAAGTTCACTGAGTTGTTGGGACCCTCAATGCCCGTATTGCAAATGTAGACATCCAGGAAGCCATTGTTGTTAAAATCACCCCAGGTCGCAGCGATGCTGGGACCCGCATGGGTGGTGATGCCGCTGTTGGGGTTGGCCGTGAAGGTACCATCCCCGTTATTCATGTAGAGCATGTTCTCGTCAGAGGTATTCAGATCGAGAATCAGCAGGTCGTCGAAACCGTTGTTGTTGACATCAGCCCAGCTGGCCGAATATGATCGCTGCTTGATATCCACCAGGGTGCCGCTCTCGATTTTCTCAAAATACTGTGCCATCAGCCCACTGCCCGTGGGCAGCAAAAAAGCCACGACAAGGAGGATGAGTCGCACCTGGCTCATCCTGCAAAGGTTAGCGTGTAAATAGCGGAGATTTTTCTTCATCTTGTTTGGGTTTAAGGTTTGCAAAGCTTTGGGACAAATATAGCCATGGGCCATTGGCCATAAAAGGGTATTTCTACGGGTTTTTTGTTTATTCCCCGCAAACGGATGAGGACTGCCCCTGTGTCATCCCGGTGGGTGCGCGGAGAGGTGTCGGTTTTCCTTACACCGATATGATCCCCTCCCTGATGGTATAAATTACCAGGTCAACCACGTTGCGCGTACCTGTTTTGGCGATGAGGTTTGCCCGGTGTCCCTCCACGGTACGCACACTGATAAACAGCTTGTCGGCAATTTCCTGCGATGACAGGCCCTGGGCGATGTGCTTCAGCACCTCGTATTCGCGCTCTGTGAGACGCTCATCCCGTTCGGCAATATGGAGCTTGTCTGACGGTGGCCGTTCGGGCGACAGACCCTTCATGAGGGGGGCGGAGAAGTAATACTGTCCGCCGAACACCGTCCGGATCGCCTTTTCAAGTTCAGCGCCCGACACATTCTTGGGCAGAAAGCCATGTGCCCCGGCTTCTGCCATGGAGCGGCAATAATGGGTTTCGGCAAACATGGTGAGGGCGATGACCTTCAGTCCCGGTTTGAGCAGCAGGGCTTCCCTGCAGGTGTCGATCCCATTCATGACGGGCATCCTGATGTCCATGAGCACCACATCGGGATCCAGACCGGAAAGCATCTCCAGGAATCGCTTCCCGTTTTCTGCTTCACCGATCACTTCAAACCCGGTGATGTTATTCAGCAACAGGGCCAGTCCCCCGGAAAAGATCGGGTGGTCATCGACCAGTATAATGCGGATATTGTCCATGTGTTTAATGCGCTTATTATCCTGTAACCTTCGCAGCGCTGAATTGTCCGGCCCTTGCATGGCGCGATTGAATGGTGATGGCAAAACCGTTTCCGGGGGATGTCTGGAGGCTGTACTGCCCGTTAATGGATTTGATGCGGCTCAGGATGTTTGACAGGCCCAGGCCCTTGTGTGCAGCAGTGAAAACCTCTGCTTTGTCAATTCCCGTACCATCGTCACTGTAGCGGAAGGCCAGGTCTTCACCCCGCTCCTCCAGCAGGATGTGGATGTTTTTGGCGGTGGAATGCTTCATGGAGTTGTTGATGAGTTCCATGCATATGCGATAGATGGCCAGCTCAACGGCTTTTCCATACCTGACGTTGGGGGTTTTGTTCTGCAGATGGATGCGCACTGCCCCCATGGAATTGATTTTCTGGACGTACCCCTCCAGTGCTTCCTGGAGTCCAAAGTCGTTCAGGATATTGGGAGTTAGGTTGTTAGCTATGATCTTGGTGTTTTGGATCGCTTCATCCACCAGCTCCCGGGACGTTTTGATGAGGGGCTCAAGGTCTGCCGGGTTCTTTTTTTTGGCGACCATCAGGTCAAGGTGTATGCCGATGGTGGACAGCAGGGGCCCAAGGCCATCGTGGAGGTCTTCAGAAAAGCGTCGCCGTTCCCTTTCTTCTGTTTCGATGGTGTTGCTCAGGAGGTTTTCGTTCAAGCGGTTAATTTGCTCGTGGCTGCTGACCAAATCGGCGGTACGCGTCTGGACCTGCCTTTCCAGCTGGATGCTGAGCTTTTTGTTAAGGTGGTATCTTCTGTATAGCACGGCTATGGTGATTATCACCAGGATGGTGATGAAGATGAAGGAGTTTCTGAGGCTGCGCTCTTTGGCGATCTGGAGTTTCTGGATGGCATTTTCCTTTTCCCGCTGTTCCGTCTTGTAAATGACCTGCATTTCCGCCATGGCCCGGCTGTTTTCTTCAGAAAAGATCTCATCTTTCAGGCTGTCGTAACGGCCGAAAGCCTCCAGGAAGCTTTCGTGCTGACCCTGCTGGCTAAAATAGATGGTTCGAAGGCGCAGATTATACAGGGTTACATCCTTGTTATGGATGGCCAGGGCTGCCTCTTCCCCTTTACGGATATACCGCCAGGCCTCCTCCGCGTTATCCTTCAACAGGTGGATCTCCGCCACGCTGTTGGAGATGTATGAGATATCCCATACCTGTTGAAGGCGACGGCTGATTTCCAAAGCCTTGATGTTCACTTCCAGCGCTTTGTCCAGGTCGCCCATCTGCATGTATATCCTTCCCAGGTTGTTCCAGGCCGTACTCAGGCCGGAAGAGTCGGCTTCCGCTTCCAGTTTTTCTATGGCCCGGTGGATGTATGGCATGGCCGTTTCCTGTTTGCCCAGGGTGTTGTAAAGGCTGGCCAGGTTGATCAGGGTGGAAGTAAGCTGCTGCTGCTGACCGCTGCTTTCCTTGATTTGCAGAGAGCGCAGGTAATAGTTGATGGCCTCTTCGCTGTTCCCCGAGATGAAGTAAACGTTGCCGATATTATTGAGGGTGGTGGCGACCAGCCGTTCATCCCCCATCTGTTCGCGCAGCACCAGCGCCTTAAAAAAATAGTCCAGCGCATCACCAAAATTGGTGGCATAGGAGTGGGCCACCCCGATGTTGTTCAGGGCTTCCGCTATCAGCCGGTCGCTTTGCAGGTTTTGTGCGATTTCCAGTGCCTCTTCCCCATAGATTACACTGGAAACAGGGGCTACCTTCCAATTGTCCACCGAGAGCCGGCTGAGCTCCCGAAACTGCTGCTCCGGGGTCATTTTCTGGATGCTTTCGTGGAAGCCTGCACCGGGGCTGCCTGTTGACCGGGCGGATGGGGGGGTGGCGAGCAAGAGGCAGGCAAGGGTACAGGCCAGCAGGGGCGTTCTGATCATTTGTTCTGTTTTTTTGAATCGGTATGATGAAGCGGTTTATTTGACCACCTCATGGTTCGGTGTGACAGGAGTTGGAACAAAGCCCTGCATCACTCCATGGCAACGGGGTATTTCTCCTCCATGTCTTCATGGAGCACGGCGCTTTTCTTGGGCCTGATGCCATGGCCAAACTTGTTGGCCCACTGCCTGGTGAACTCCGCGCCAAACAGCACGATCATGGCCACATAGGATACCCATATGAGGATGAGGATCATGGCGCCCGCTGCACCGTAGGCCGATGCCGGGTCATAGTTGCTGAAATAGATCCGGAGACCATACTGTCCGAGGGCAAAGAGAAGCGCCGTGAGCAGGGAGCCGATCCAGACTGACCGCCAGCGGATGACGGCATCGGGCAGAAATTTAAACATCAGGGCAAAGAGGGTGGTGGACACCAACAGCGACAAACCGTAGTGCGACACGATGGAAAGGACCCCTTTTGCCTCCTGCCAGTGGGTGTTGATCCAGTCGGTCAGTGCCGCAACGATGGAGTTCAGCAGCATGGAGACAAGCAGCAGGAAGCCGATGGCCAGGATGAGTCCGAATGAGAGGAGGCGGTCTTTCACGTACTTAAGGAAGGCTTGCCTGGGCTTGGGGACCACGCCCCATATCCGGTTCAGGGACAGCTGCAGGTGGTAAAAGACGGTGGTGGCACCGAAGAGCAGGAATCCCACCCCTATCAGGACGGCCCAGCGCGATGAACCGGTGTCGGCCGCATTGGCCACCATCACCTCCACCATCCTGGCCGACTCTTTGCCAATGGTATCGGCGATGCGGTCCGAAAACTGCTGGGCCACGGCCTCCTCACCAAAGAAATAGCCGACGAATACGATGACGATGAGCAGCAGGGCTGGCAGCGAGAAGATGGAGTAATAGGCCAGGATGGCGCTTTGTCGCCAGGGTCCCGCCTCGTTCCATCGCAGATAGGTGTCGCGGACAACCTCCCAGAGGCTGATGGCCGTCTTTTTTATCTGTGGCTTCATAGATCCTGGCGGTTGAATACATATTGCAGCATGTTGGCTCCCATGCGGAGGGCCTTCAGCCGAACCTCTTCCGGGTTGCCGTGCACGGCCTGGTCTTCCCATCCATTGCCAAGGTCCACCTCATAGGTGTAATAGAGCACCAGGCGCCCTTCGTGGAATATGCCGAAGCCCTGGGGGGGCTTCCCGTCGTGCTCATGGATTTTGGGCGGACCATCGGGAAAGCTGAAGGTCTGGTGGTAAATGGGGTAGGAGTGGGGCAGCTCGATGAGCTCGTACTCGGGGAACACCTTCTGGATCTCACGGCGGAAGTAGGGGTCCAGTCCGTAATTATCATCCACATGTAAAAACCCCCCTCCAATGAGGTAGTTACGAAGGTTCTCCGCCTCCTGCGCCGAGAACACCACGTTGCCGTGGCCGGTCATGTAAACGAAAGGGTAGTTGAACAGCTGGGACGAGCCCACCTCCACCGTGGCCACCTGGGTGCTGATGCTTGTACCTGTATGTTCATTGGCAAAGCGCACCAGGTTGGGCAGGGCTGTGGGGTTGGAATACCAGTCGCCACCGCCCCGGTAGCGCAGGGTGGCTACCTGGTGGTACTGAGCTGAAAGTGGTCCCGTGATCAACAATATACACGCGATGGCTGTGATCAGTCTGCCGTATGTCCTATTCATTGTCTTTTTCATTTAGTCCGTTTTTTGGTTGTCTGCCAGGTGAGGGCACGGGGTGTGCAGGGAACTGCCTGGCTCAGCGTGGTATCTGGCCACGCCTCATATCAGCTGATTCAAGCTGTTTGCCTGCACGCACAGCACCAGTGCGGCCGTTTCAGTGCGCAGGCGGTGCGGGCCCAGCGTGATGGGCTGAAAGCCCCTGTCCATGGCGGCACTGACCTCTTCCTCGCTGAAGTCCCCCTCTGGCCCCACCAGGAAGACCACATCTTCACCGGCCTTGCAGGTCGACTGAAAGGAGAGGCGCTCCCCGCCGCCGCAGTGGGCGATGAAGGCTTGCGACGGCAGCTCCTGTCCGAGGAAATCCTGCAGGCTCAGCGCCGGATTCAGGCGGGGCAGGTAGGCGCGCATGGACTGCTTCATGGCACCGGCAATCACCTTTTGCAGGCGTTCGGGCTTGATGACGCGCCGCTCACTTTGCTGGCATAAGACAGGCGTGATCTCGTCAATGCCACACTCAGTAGCCTTTTCCAGGAACCACTCGAAGCGGTCGATCTGCTTGGTTGGGGCAATGGCCACGTGAAGGTGGAAACTCCGACGGCCATATTCCCTTTGTTGTTCTTCTATGGTGAGGCGCGAGGCGCGCGGGTTGGCATCCTCCAGCCGGGCAGTGCACCAAAGGCCCTTTCCGTCGGTGAGGAAAAGCTTGTCGCCCGTCCGCAGGCGCAACACACGAACGCAATGGTGCGACTCCTCTTTGTCCAGGACATGGCTATTGCCTTCAATAAGATCTGAATAGAAAACGTGCATGGCCTGACTCACCCCCTTTTGCCGTGCCGGAAAAAGCACAGGCTTCTTTATCATTTGGATAAACAAAGATACGGCAAAACCGTTGAATAGTTCCGGACACTCCTTATATCTTGACGGGCAATCATTTGATGTCGCAACGCTTTAAACACCAGAACATGGATATTACCTCCCTTTTCCTTGGACCGAAGTCGGAAAACAACGAAACCTTCAAGCATTTTTTCCAGGTCATCGTTGAGGATATTTTGAATTTCCGCAACAATTACCACCCTGACGAACCGCCGATCATCAGCGAACAGCATAAGCTGAGCGATGCCTATGTACAGACCAGGGCACGTTTCATGCAGGAGCTCAAGATGATACTGGGGAAACTGCGGGCGCACTCAGTGCCTGCGTGGGACACATCCTACATCGCCCACATGAACAGTGACCTGATCTATCCGGCCATTGCCGGCTACCTGTCCACCATCATGTACAATCCCAACAATGTCACCGGCGAGGTGAGCACGGTGACCACCCAGTGGGAGATGGATTTCATCGATTATCTTACGAGGATGGTGGGGTATCCCCCCTTCACGGCTGTGGAGCCGCTTGAGCCTGCTTCGGGTGATTACTCTTGGGGACACATCACCTCGGGCGGCACCGTGGCAAACATTGAGGGGTTGTGGGTGGCGCGTAACCTGAAGTACCTGCCTGTGAGCCTGCGCCTGGCCATTGACAGGGAGCCGCAACGTTTTGCCTCCCTTGCCGGTGTGGAGATCCCCTATTTCGGTGGCAGGCGGAAGGCCATTGGAAGCCTGACCTATGCGGAGCTGTTCAGCTTATCGCCCGCCATCACTTACGAGCTCTTTGACCGCTTGCAGCAGGCGTGGCAGGATGGCGTGCCTGGCCCGGACCCCTCCCTGAAGCAGGCCGTTAAACCTTACAGCCTTCAGTTTCTGGGGGTTTCAGGCATCCACGATATGGTGAAGGAGGTCGCCGGACTGTCTCTGCCCCGTCCCCGCCTTGTGATAGCACAAACCAAACACTATTGCTGGGAGAAAAGCATGGAGGTGCTGGGGCTGGGCATGCAGCAAATGGTCACCATCCCCACGGATCATAACTACCGGCTGGATATGAATGCGCTGAGGACCTACCTGGATGAGGCCCCCGCCGCATCAACCCTGGCGGTGGTTCCCATTATCGGCACCACCGAAGAGGGGGTGATGGACCCCATGCACGCGCTGCTTGTCCTTCGGCAGGAGATGGAAGACAAGCGAGCCAGCTCCTTTTATATCCATGCCGATGCTGCCTACGGCGGTTACTTTGCCGCCATTTTCTCAGGTGATGTCGGTGCCAGGCGCCTGGGTGCGGCTGACAGCCTCGAAGCGCTGAAGGGACAAATGGTCCGGAAGGAGGAAGGCTATGTAACGGAGGAGGACTTCGTGATAAAGGCTGCGGAGCTGGAAGGCCTTCGTGATTCACTGGAGAAGATTGCTGATCCCCTTGCCGCGCTGCAGCACGCTGACTCCATCACCATCGATCCCCACAAGCTGGGATATATTCCCTATCCGGCAGGCAGCGTGCTTTTTCGGAACTACAAGGCCAAGGAGCTGATATCTTTCGAAGCCCCCTATCTTAAATGGAGTGGCGATTCCCAGCCGGGCACCGAGCGCATCTTCACCGGACAAGCCACCCTGGAGGGCAGCAGGCCGGGAGCTGCGGCGGCGGCTTCTTTCCTGGCCACCAGGATCGTGCCGCTGGACATTACAGGGTATGGCAAGATCATGTCGTATAACATGATCGCCGCCCAGAAGTTCTATAAAACCATTCCCGAGGGAGGTGACAACCAAAGCAGGATCATCCCCCAGTATGTTCCCGACACCAATGTGGTGTGCTATTGCGTTGGCTACCCCGGCGTCGTGGAAGACCCCGGGTATATGAACCTGCTGGCAAACAAGGTGTTTGAAAACATGACCAAAAAGATGTCGAAGCGAACGGCCAGCTATGAATACTTCATCTCCAAAACCAAGATCCATTACGACAAGTACACGCCACAGATCAGGGCCCTGCTCGACCAGGCGGGGAT